>JAHEME010000804.1 GCA_024643825.1 Chloroflexota bacterium
TTAGCAATGGGGACGTTAATCGGAGGAGCAGCTGGATACCTAGGAACCCTGATGCTGTCGAAAAGAATGGCTCTAGTGGCTGGTCCTCTTGGGCATCTGACCCTGCCAGGAATTGCGCTTGCGCTCACGTTCGGTTTTGATGTTTCACTAGGCGCTTTTCCAATGGTCGTGCTGGGAATACTCTTTATCTGGCTGTTCGAGATTAAGTCGAAACTTCCGATGGAAGCTCTGACAGCTGTCGTCTTCGCCTCTGGGGTGGCAATTACCTTCCTATTCCTTCCGGAGGAACAGACTGTGCCTGCTCTAATCGGCGACATTTCTCAGATATCGTTCTTGTCGACAGCGATCACTGTTATCCTATGCGCGATGATCTTGGTTGCAACCAGTAGAATATATCCAAGTATTGTACTGATCGGTATATCTGAAGACTTGGCTCAATCATCAGGAGTAAACACTAGAAAATACAATTTTGTCTATCTAGCTTGCATCGCCCTTATGGTTTCGTTGGGAGTTAGGATAGTGGGAGGCCTCATGACTGCCGCTCTTTCTGCTATCCCCGCGTGCACTAGCTACAACCTAAGCAAGAACCAATCCGAGTATTCGTATCGAGGAATTATATTGGGAAGTTCCTCATGTATCCTGGGAATAATCGGTTTCATGTTCACCGGTATTCCTGCAGGCCTTCTAATCATCTTGGTGAGCACTTCATTCTTCGTAGTTTCTCTGTTCCTCAAGAGATAGCAGAAACCAGTCCTAGAGCCTGTTCGAAAGGCGATGTTACGAGGCATCATGGCGACGTAGTTCTGAATAGAGACGCGCTCTACGCCCTAGTCGATGGGGAAAAAGTAGTCGATTCAATCCTGATGATCAGGCACTCTTGGTGAACGTAATGAAAATGGAAATCATTGTGACCACTCGGTGCGCGCACTTCAGCTTGGCGAATCCCTTACCACAATCTGAGAAGATCTGAACTTGAACTGATTCTGTGACGCAATCGGCGGTTCCACCTCATTTGGTTGCCGTCTCATAGGGCGTTTCAGAGCTCAATGATGTCTCCGGTCCGTGCAGTCTTACAGTGTTCTCCGAAGGAGTCAAGGAGTCTATTCATTGCTTTGGAACCGGTGCAGTGACATGGATACAGCCATTTCGGTTGAATTTTCAAGAGTTGATCTACGGTTGCTTGGATTCTGTTGTCATCTGCGCCTTCCAAATGAAAGCCACCAATGATTGCGTAGATATCGTTTGTTCCTGCGACCTTCTGCGCATGTCTTACCGTGTTTACTATTCCGGAGTGAGCACATCCCGATACTATGACAAGGCCTTTCTCTCTCACGTTTATCACGAGAGCCTGCTCGTCAGTCATCTGGTCTTGAGTGAAACACTCGTCCTTCAGCGTCCAGAATCCCTCAACCTTCTCGAAGTCGGTTTCTCTCGACACTTCGCCTGTTGTGATAACACCGGTTGCTATAGTGACGGAGTTGCGAGCAAGTAGCAGTACTCCGCCAACGTCTCCGATCGATCTTTGATCAAAATCTGGGCCTATGAACCTCAGGTTTAGTTTGAGAGCAAACTTTGCAGCAAAGGCCACGGGATGAACGACTACTGGGGTTGGCCGGCGGATGTTTCTTAGGATCTCGACCAGTCCACCAACGTGGTCATAGTGTCCGTGGCTAATGACGATAGCATCCAAAGTATTGATGTCAGTTTTCATAGCGTAGGCATTGCGTGAAGCTATGTCAGGGGGCGGTCCAACGTCCATAAGGATTCTTGAGTTGGAGCCAGCTGAGCTGGTCTCGACTAGGAACGAAAGGCCATGTTTGGCTATGAGATTAGGGCTGCCCACAGAATCTTCGACAAGAACGGTAAGCCTCACGCTATCGACAGAAGGCATACCTTGATTCAGAATTCGCCGAACCTCCACGGGCCTTTCCGCTGGGAAAGTCGCACACCACCGCGGATCCTATGTAAGGCACTAGGTGATTTCGTAGAAAGACGAACTCTGAGTGTCACGCGAGCCATTTCTAGCGAGTATTC
>JAHEME010000805.1 GCA_024643825.1 Chloroflexota bacterium
GGCCGTGACTGGTTGATCCGAAGAGTTGACGCAGTGGCGAACTGGGGCATCAAAGGCCGCTAGTACAGCCCTTCCGTGAAAAACCCGATCACCCGATCCCGGTACTCCTCCGGTTCCAGTTCGTGCGCCTCGCGGTGACCCGCCGCATCGACGCGCCACAACGCCTTCGGCTCCCCGGCGGCGGCGAAGATCGCATCCTGATCGGCGACGGGCACATGCTGGTCACTCCCCCCATGAAGGAACAGCACCGGGCGCGGGCTGATCGCCGCCACGTCTGGCAGCGGACTCGACTCCCGCAGATCGATCCCACCGAGTCGCCGCCCTGCCATCCACAGGATCAACCCGGCCAGCGGCCCCGCCAGCATCCCGGCGCGGCGGCGCAATCCGCCCTCAATCGCATGGGGGAAGTACACAAACCCGCCGTCGCACACTACACAGGCGGCACGCGAATCACGGGCCGCGCACCGCAGCGAAATCGCCCCGCCCATCGAGAAGCCCATCAGCCCCACCCGATCCACCCCGCGCCCTTCGAGGAAGTCCAGCGCGCCCAGCAGGTCGTCGATCTCCCGCACGCCCAGCGAGATGTGATCCCCTTCGCTCGCGCCGTGCGCCCGCCAATCGAATTGCAGCACGTCGAACCCCGCCGCATCGAACCACGGCAGGAAGTGCGTATCACCATCCATGCTGCCATTCCAGCCGGGGCAGAAGATCACCGTGGGGCGGTCTCCCGATCCGGTGAACCACCCGCCGATCCGCAGCCCATCCCGCGCCGGGAAGCTCACCACCTCGTAGCGAAAGCCCACATCACCGGGCGTGTGCGGTGGATCAGGCGTGCGCCGTGCAATCAGATGCCCCGCCGCGATCCACGTACCAGCGAGGATCAACGCCGCAAGAACGAGGATCGCAATCAGCGCAGGCAGCATCCGAACTCCTCTGTGCTTTTCTCCCTTCTCCCACCGGGAGAAGGGCCGGGGATGAGGGGGAAACATCGACAGCTACTCAATCGGATTTTCCGCTTCCTCAGTCAGCACCGCCGCAGCCGCCAACGCGTGCCGCCGATCCAGCAGACGGCGCACCCGTGTATGCTTCGCGCGGGTCAGCGGATAGAAGAACGCCAGCGTGATCGCCCCCGTCAGCAGAATCGCCCCGCCCGGCCCCGCCAGGATACGGATCGCGGTGAGCGTCTGCGCCGACTGGGGGAACACTTCGATCCCCGGCGGCGGCTGCCGATAGCCAAAAATCCCCAGCACCTGAAGCGCCACTCCCAGCGCGACGGCAGTCGTCACCTTGCGGATAAACGCCCGCACGCCGTAGTACACCCCTTCGCGGCGGTGGCCCGTGAACAGTTCATCCCACTCCATCACATCCGGGAACATCGAATCGGGGATCACATGCGCCGTCGAAACCCCGATCCCGGCGAAGAACGCCAGCAGAAAGGCATAGTTGCGCTGACCCTGCCCCATCGTCAGGAAGACGAGCTGCACCACGAACCAGAACGCCATCCCCGCGATGTAGGCGGTGTGCTTCTCGAAGCGGTGAGCCGCCCACCCCCACAGCGGCACGGTCGCGGCTGCGGTGGTGAAGAAGATGCCGAAGAGGATCGACTCGGTGGTCATCTTGCCCAGCACCGGAACCGTAACCTCCGCAACCTGCCGCCCGCCCTCAATCCAGTAAGTGATGAAGAACGGGAGCATCAGCGCCACCAGATCGACCGCCATCCAGTTCAGCAGGTGAATGCCCGTCGCGTAGCGGAAGGGGACATTCTTCCAGGCCGCCTTGAACGACTCGGTGATCGACGGGTTATCCTCGACATAGTCAATCGACGGGATGTTGCGCGTCACGAAGATCAGAGCAAAGAACGGGAGGATCGCCATCGCACCGAAGATGATCCCGGCGTTGGTATACCCCTGCTGAAGCGTCGGCGCACCCTTGACGATCTCCGGGGCCACCACCGCCGTCAGCAGCGACGACACCAGATTGAAGGCCATCCGCCACGTCGTGAGCGTGGTGCGCTCGTCGTAGTCGGGCGTGAG
>JAHEME010000132.1 GCA_024643825.1 Chloroflexota bacterium
AGCCCTGATTGGCGAGGAAGAAGCTGTCATACTTTCCCGCAAATGACGTATCGAAGTTGTCTTCCAGCAGGCTGGAGGACCGTACGATCAATGGAACGTTTCCAATAGATTCCAACAGCCGCGCAAGCTGCATCTGAATATCTTCTGGAAGTTCGCTGTTCAGGTAGGCATCAAAAATGTCCGGATAGTCTGCAATCATCTGTTCATGTTTCTTATATTTCTGATTCATCTGTCTATACAGATCATTCAAGTTATGAAAGTCGTAAAACACATCCGAAGAAAGAAACCATGACTCAGGAATGCTTATAAACTTTTCAGCATCGATACCACGCTCCTGGCCCAGTCGCTGAATCACCTTATACGCTAACATCATCCCGGCGGCCTTACCGCCAATCTTGCCCCGCCCGATGCGATGGGCTCGGATCTCTTTCAGATCATGGATGGTCAGGTACTGGCGTGCCACGCGGACAAACGCGAGTTGGTCGGAAATCATAGCCTTGATGAGAACTACGATCACTTCGCTGAGATGGTGTTCAAACTCGTGCCGTTGATCGGGGGGATAGTTCTCCCACATCTCTCCCTGCGCAAACAGTAGATCCCACGGTGCAAGCTCCGGATTGAAGGTAAGCACAACACGCTGCTCCGGGTTACGCTGGGTGACGAGGTCTGCTACGATGTCATGCAGGAGGTCATGCGGAAGGTTGTAGGCGAAGTAAAAATCGGTAAGCTGGTCACGGATTGTGTCTACCCGCTGCTTCCACACTTCCTGTGACTCTTCCCCAATGGGATCATTGATCCCCTCGCGTTCTTGCGACAGAATGGCCTTGTCCAGGACATCCTGCTCAAACACGCTCTGACTCACGATCCCACGATCAATAAGCGCCTTCCGCATCATCTGGCGGATGCGCTTGGCAAGAATAGGGTACTGGCTGAGTTCGAGATAGAGTTGAAAGACTTTAGGAATTGCCTCTGATCCCTGTATCATAAGATAACCTGCCACCGTGTAGAGGAGAATACCGTAGCGGTAATTGTAGCACGCGGGGATAGAATTCGAAGAGTTTATCTTTGTGATGCAGGTGAGTCAGCGTGCAGGCATTAGGAGCCGGGCAATCTATCCTGCAGCGGAAGAAGGAGCGAAAAAGTACTGCCTTCACCAGGGACGCTTTTCACGACAATGTTTCCACCGTGGGCCTGCGCTAGCGAGCGAGCAATGGTTAGCCCGATCCCAACACCTTGCTGTTCCATGTCCTCGCGATCAAGCTGCTGGAATTTCTCAAAGATTGCGTGATGTTCTTCCGGTCGAATCCCGATCCCGTGATCCGTGACTGAGATCGAAGCGTAGTGCCCATTCCTCTCAATGCGGCAGATCACTTCGCCGCCATCCTTCCCGGAGAACTTGATTCCGTTGCTGACTAATCGGTCTACAATATCCTCAACATAATACGCGATGCAGGAGGCAGAAACCTCCTCGAACACTTCCAGGGTTAGCCTGACATTCTCAGCAGCGGCCCCTTTTTCGTATTTATCCAGAATCGTCTGCGCGATGGGTTTCAGCAGCATCGAGGAACGGCGGTGAATGATCTCTGCCTGCACCACCCCTCCATCAATCCGCGCCATCAGGGTGAGGTCAGCCACCAGCCGTGTGAGGCGATCCGTTCCACGCCGCATACCAAGCAGCATGTCATTGGCACTATTTCGGTCAAGATCTGTAGACTCTTCCAGCAGGCTCAGATAACCACTGATATAGGTCAGCGGGGTACGAAGCTCGTGGCTGAAGGTCGTGAGAAGCTGCTGCTTCATCAGTTCTACATCTGAGCGCGCATATTCTTTGATTTCGCGCGCGCGGCGCAGTTTATTTTCCACCAGTACCACGAGATTATCAGGAGCAAAGGGCTTCGCAAGATAGGCATCTACACCCATCTGATGCCCATACTGGATGTCCTTGTCTTCTGTACGTGCGCTCAGAAAGATGAAGGGAATCGTCAACCACCTGGGGTTGGAACGAATTGTGGCAAAGAATTCGTAGCCATCCATCTCCCGCATCATGATGTCAGAAATGATCAGATCAGGCGTCTGGAATTGAAGCTCTTGCAGCGCGGTCACGCCATCATCTGCAGCGATGACTGAATAACCACTAACCGTAAGGATGTCCGCGATTCCTTCACGAATGGCCGGATCATCATCTACGACGAGAACCGTGTCACGTAAAGAAACCTCAAGTTCGTAAGGGGCCATCTTAACCTCAAGCACGGCGCGCTCCCTGGATGTGTGCATCAGTACCCTCTGGATTCTAACAGGAACCCGTCAGCACAGGAATGGGGTCAAATACCCAGGATGGTATCCAGTTGCGCTTGAACCAATCGTTTCTTACAATCCTCAAGTGGACTCAGTATAGCGCAAGTGGCCCTCTGTGAATATTACTCCTATCACAATTTTAATTATCGAATCAGACTCTGGCTACCGATTCCAGGTACAACAGGCCCTTCGTGGGATCAATTCGCCGCTGAATGTGATCGAAATCGAGGATCAGGCTGCATTGACTCATCAACTCTCCAGGCGGCCTCTACCTCAGTTGGTGGTGACTGCTCTGATGCTCGGTGAGTTGAAAAGCTCCTCCTTACTGGGTCAGATTCGAGAAGCTCTGCCGGAAGTTCCGCTGGTCATCCTGTTTCAGGAGGATGAATCAGACGACACGACCGATCTACTGCGCTCCGGGGCTGCATATGCAGCTCTCCCCCGATCCTCTGAGCATCTGGGCAGGCTGCCTTCGCTCATCCACACTACTCTTGAGCATACAGCAGCACGCCATGCTGCCCGCGAGGCCGAGCAGCGGTTTATGCGCATGGCAGAGAATGCACCGGACATGATCTTCCGCTGGTCATATGCGCGCGGATTCGAGTATGTCAATCCCGCCTCAACAGAGGTCGTCGGATATACGCCAGAGGAGCACTATGCTGACCCTGGCCTTGGATACCGTGTGATTCATCCCGATGATATTCCTGTATACGAAAGCGTTTTTTCAGACCTGGTCGATCCAGACGGCTCGCGCCGCTATTGCGTCATTCGATGGGTACACAAGGATGGGCATCTAGTCCATGTGGAAATGCGGATGGCCCCACTATTTGATGATCGCGGCGAGCTAATTGCGATTGAGGGCATCGCGCGCGACATCAGTCAACACGTGATCGCGCGGGAGCGCCTGCGTGAACTGACCACTCGCCTCACCCAGGCCCAGGAAGAGGAACGCAGACGCATCGCACGCGAGCTTCATGACGAAATCGGGCAGGCACTGACGATCATGAAGATGCGCCTTCGCTTCGCGGAGAACGCCTTGCCTGCTGGCGAGCAGGGAAGCACCGCGCATGAAAAACTTGAGGTGCTAGGCAGCCTGGTTGATGACACTCTCGCAACTGTGCGGGCGCTCTCCCACGAACTGCGCCCCCCCCTGCTGGATGAGCTTGGATGGGATGCCGCCCTTTCCTGGCTATGTGACAGCTTTTCCCAGCGGACGGGTCTCGCAGTATACTATTCCTGTGAAGGGCAATCATCGAGACTGGACGGAGAAATCGAGCTGACCGCTTACCGCGTCGTACAGGAGGCGCTGACCAACGTAGCACGTCATGCAGAAGCAAGCCGCGTGCAGGTCAGCGCAGTGGTTTCTCCCGGCTCCCTTCATCTGGCAATCGATGATGATGGCTGTGGCTTTGACATCCAGGCGCTGCACGCATCTGGCAAACCTCGCAGCGGGCTGGGACTGTTGGGAATGCAGGAACGCGCAGAACCGCTGGGCGGCAAAGTAACGGTCAGCAGCCTACCGGGAGAAGGAACTCACATCGAAGTTCTGCTCCCGGCCAAGCCAGCGAAAGGGGAAACCTGATGCGACCCACCCGAATTGTTCTAGCAGAAGATCATACGCTTGTGCGCGAAGGGCTGCGTGCTCTCCTCGAAGAAATCGGGGATTTCGAGGTCGTCGGACAGGCACAGGATGGCAGGATCGCTGTTGATCTCGTTGAGAAACTGCACCCGGACGTGGTGGTGATGGACATCGCCATGCCCAATCTCAACGGGCTGGAGGCGACCCTCCGCCTGCGCGAATCACAGAATCCATCGCATGTCATTATTCTTTCCCAGCATCGAACCGAGGCATACGTAGTGCAGGCCCTGCTCGCAGGGGCCGTAGGATATTTGCTGAAGGATTCGGTCGTCGATGAGCTTCCCCAGGCGATCCGTGCCGTCATGGAGGGCGACCGCTACCTCTCGCGGGAGCTTCCTGCCAGTGATATCGAAGCCAGCCTGACCACGCGTCAGGGGATGCAGACACCGCTGGATCGTCTGACCCCTCGTGAACGCGAAGTTCTGCAACTGGTAGCAGAAGGCAACACCAACCGTCAAATCGCCTTGCGGTTACATATTAGCATCAAGACCGTGGAGAAACACCGCTTCAATCTCATGGATAAACTCAATATTCGAGATGTAACCGCATTGGTTCGCTTTGCAGTCGCGAACCGGATTGTAAGCGCCCCGGAGTAGCAAGAATCACCTACGCTCCCTGAGTAGGGAAGTTCCCCATTCACGAACCCCCCTGGATATGATAGCCTTAGTGCAATCCTGAATAGGGACGCAAGGCTATGAGTACATTGAAGTCTTCTTTTATCTTTGAAACCTCGGTGGGTGGCCTGAAAGCAGCCACCCACCGAAATACGAAAAGCACCAGGGATGAGAATATGAATGTAAACCGCATCCTACTGGTTGATGACAACATCGACTTTCTTGAGGTCTCTCATGAGTTCCTCGATGCTATGGATGACCTTCTTGTGGTGGGAACCGCGACTTCTGGCGAGGAAGCCCTCACGCTGCTGGATCAGGTCACCCCGAGCACTATCATCACCGATCTCGTGATGCCCGGCATGAGTGGCCTTGAGCTTACATCCTACATCAAGCATCGTCTTCCTACCGTCCGTGTGATCGTGATGACCATGCACGACACCGCCCATCACCGCCAGGCGGCTATTGCCGCTGGCGCCGATGCTTTTATCACCAAAGCAAGGATGGTTTCGGACCTTGAACCAGCCATCCGAGAAGCGCTGCACTAACAAACGTGACATTCTGCTGGAAAATCCGCGCCCCCTGGGGCGCTTTTGCATTATGATCACTGGTAATATCCTCAACTTTCCCTGCAAATTCATTCCAAGCTATACTGAGCAAAGGTGACGTTCCTTCATGCTCAACGAGGGAGATGCGCTGTATGGCCTACTATGCCATTGATAAGACGCTCACCATCAAGGAACTGCGGTTTCACTATCGGGATTGGAATGGACATGGGTGGCCTACCCTGCTGCTGCATGGCATCTCGTCCACCAGCCATATCTGGGATCTGGTCGCCCCCCTGTTAGCTGAGGAGTCGCGTACCATTGCGCTCGATCTTCGAGGGCACGGACAAAGCGATAAACCGGATAGTGACTACACGTTCGACCAGATTGCCGACGACGTAGCAGACATACTGTCCGAGCTTCAATACGAACGCCCGGTTCTGGTGGGGCACAGTTGGGGCGCACATGTCGGGCTGCACCTGGCGGCGATGTACCCGGATCGGATCGGCGGCTTGATCATGGTAGACGGTGGGATTGTCGATCTGGGAAAAAACGCGTCATGGGAGGATATGCTAGCGAAGCACACACCTCCTAAGCTCGATGGACAGCCCGCCGATGCGTTCCGCGAGATGCTCGTTAGCCGCACCCCGCAGGGCCTGATCAGCCCCGCAGTTGAGGCGGCGATCATGGCAAACTTTGAGATCGATGCTGAGAATCGCATCCACCGCCGCCTGCCTGTGGAATATCATCTTCGCATCCTCAAAACACTATGGGAGCAGCGCCTTGAACCGCTGTACGAAAAACTCACCTGCCCCACGCTTCTGCTACCCGTGCGCTGGGAAGGTCGCGACGATGCCGATCAGTTAGCACAAAAAACACTCGGCGCAGAATTGGCGGAAAAGGTGATTGCTGACGTCGAAGTAGTATGGCTCGAAAAGAGCATCCATGATGTGCCCCTTCAGCGACCCCACCGCCTCGCAGAAGAAATTCGACGATTTATCAAAGAACAGCTATAGCCACAAAAAGAGGCCAGCACCTTTGTCAGATGCTGGCCTTATACAAACCTTCACTTTCGTTACTTCTGCACCGACACCAATTCTACATCGAATGTCAGCGTGGCGTTCGGCGGAATCACACCGGGGTATCCTGCGGGACCGTAGGCCAGGTCGCCGGGGATGATCAACCGTGCCGAACCACCTTCCTTCAGCAAGGCGATCCCTTCGTCCCAACCTGCGATCACCTGCCCACGACCCAACACAAACTGGATCGGCTCACCTCGTGTGCGGGATGAGTCAAACACAGTGCCGTCATCGAGCATCCCCGTGTAATGCACGGAAACGGTATCACCGGGCTGTGGCTGCGCCCCTGTTCCCTCGTCATAGATGATGTATTGTAAGCCGCTGGCGGTAGTCTGTACTTCTCCGTCAGTGTTGGGCACGGAAACCTCGTCTTTCGTAGCGCCGCTGCCGCAGGCCGCGAGTATCAGCGCGGTGGCAGCCAGGATGAAAAGATACTTCAAAGCTCGCATTCTTGAATCACTCCATAGGAACTAAAACGCATCAACGATGCTCATAGTACCAGAAAGTTGCAAATACGCCATCTGGCGGTGGGAGCCTCTCAAAAGCTGCGTTACAATCTTGCACTCGGTTCCTTTTCGCCAGGAGACGTACCCATGAGCCAGGATGATCAGGCCACCCACCTCGTGGAACTGGAGATCAAACGAAACCGCACTCTCGCGGATCTGGACACAGTGCAGGAAGCCCGTCGATCAGCCCGCCTCACGATTGAGTCGTATTTGCCCAAGCCGGAAGAGATCATCACGCAGTATGCATCTGCTCTGGAGCGGGATGATTTGCCGGAAGAACGTCGCCAGCAGCTCTATGATGAGTGGAACAAATTCCTGGCCGAGACCAGCGACGAGTTTCAGGAGTTAGTGGAAGAATACGAGCGACTTCAATTGCAGGAGAAGATTCTGACCCGCATGATGGGTGAGATCGACCGCCAGATCGAAGAGGTCAAAGACGCTCTTATGTAATCGAAGTCAGCCAGAAGACGAGCGGCCTATCCGGGCAGACGCTGCGAGCAGCCCAATGCCCACTGCGGCGCTGATCACGCCGATGATCAGCCATTCTACCTGCCCCGTCATGAAACTGCCGGGAAGCACGTTGGCCCCTTGCAACGCCCACACCATCCCCGCTAACACCAGCAGAATTCCAACAACGCGCATCCCCAGTT
>JAHEME010000806.1 GCA_024643825.1 Chloroflexota bacterium
CTGACAAAGGGCCAGTTTTCTGCAACAGCGGAAAAAGGGCTAAAACTCAAATATGCGGGGGTTCAGAAACTGCCCCCCATCGATCTCTGCTTAGAGGCCCTTACTTCAGATGCCACGTTCGTGGCGCGTTCCTTTGCTGGAGATGCCAAGCAAGTACGTGAGCTTCTCAAAGCCGCGTTAAGCCATCGAGGAACTGCACTTCTTGACATCATCAGCCCCTGTGTGACATTTAATAATGAAGCGAGTTCTCAAAAGAGCTTCGGCTATGGCAAGGACCATGAGATGCCACTTCAGGAGATCACTTACATCCCACAGGCCGAAGAGATCCAGGTAGATTATGAACCTGGTGAAGAGCAGTTAGTCCAAATGCATGATGGTTCTTACATTCTTCTGAAGAAACTCGATCCTGTTCTGCATGATCCCACAGATCGCATGAAAGCCATTGAACTTCTGGAACGCGCTCATCGCAATGAGGAGTTCATTACCGGGCTGATCTATCTGGACAATGACCGTCCAGCCTTTGATGAAACTTTAGAGATGGTAGCTACACCATTAGTCCAGCTAGGTGCGGATGCGCTTCGTCCTTCGAAGGAAGCCCTGAATCAAGTAATGGCAAAGATGTTTAGTGCCTGAAAGCTATTGCACCGGCCCTAGGGCTGCGCTACAATAGCCACTATTATGGTGGCTGTAGCTCAAAGGCAGAGCGCTGCACTGTGGCTGCAGATGTTGTGGGTTCGACCCCCATCAGCCACCCTGAAGAGATTACAAAAGGACACCTGCTGCATGGCGGGTGTCCTTTTGTTTGTCAGATTTGATTCAGTCGATTCTATTCGACTTTGACTTTCGCTTTCCGAGTTGTGCGTGGTTTGGGTGGAGCATCCGCTGGCGCAGGGTCAAGACGGTCAATCAGGTAATTGACGGCACTGCGTAACGCCAGCACCGATTCGCGACGAGCTTCGCGACCGTAGTGCCAGAAATCATCCGGAAGCAGGCTCTTCCATTGACGAAACGCAGCTCTGGCTGCGGCCTTTGTGTGGTTTGCGAATTCTGAAGACTCCCTCGTACGCCTCTTTTCAGTTGTGGTCATAAGTTTCTACCTCCGCTCCGCTAAGTATATAGACTGCCTCTGATGGCGAACCAGAAGCGATGAATGTTCCCTGTAACCAGTACGCCGCCTCCCTTGAAAAAGTTTCAAAAGACAAGACACCAGGTTACAAAGTGGATAGTAAGATTGTAGCGTGTGGACGCTCTCAGAGTCTCTAGTTCTGCTACCAGAACCTCTCAGATGCGCTATCATAGACGGCGAATCAGATACTTCCCTCGGAGATTTCTATGGCCTCAGAGCAACAGGAACACCCGCTAGTCCTTGATGGCGAACACTTAACTCTGGAAGCGGTGGCGGCGGTAGCACGTGAGTACCAGGAAGCGCCTGTATTGGATGTAGTCTCAGAAGCGTTTCAGCGGATCGAAGCCAGCCGCGCATGGGTTGAGCAGGCAGTAGAACGGAATGCAGAGTTGGTTGGGGCTGGCGGGGGAGCGAAAGCTTACTACGGGATCAATACGGGTTTTGGCATCCACGCATCAGGTCGTCCAATGTCTGAGGTGGAGCAAGCGAGGCAAGCATCGCGTAAGCTGATCATGAGCCATGCTGCGGGCGCTGGCGACTATCTGGATGACGAAGTTGTCCGGGCATCCATGCTGATCCGGGCAAACACGCTTGCTAAGGGTCGGTCGGGAATACGCCCAGAAGTCATCAATTTACTTATAGAAATGTTGAACAGGGATATTCTTCCCTGTATTCCACGTATGGGATCTCTTGGCGCCAGTGGAGACCTCGCGCCGCTGGCCCATCTTGCTTTGGTGATCAGTAAGCCGCCAGAGAGTCTCAGCCAGGAAGCGCCTGCTCCTGGATTTCATGTACCGAGCGGCGAGGCCAGCCTTCCAGCAGTGGAAGGCGATGAGCGTCGAATCGTTTCAGGATCCGAGGCGATGGTCTGGGATGGCATCGATCATCGGGTTGTACTGGAAGCG
>JAHEME010000807.1 GCA_024643825.1 Chloroflexota bacterium
GCGGCTGAAGTTCGCCCAGATAGTTCCCCACGTAGTAGGAGCTTTCGTTGAGTTCCATCAGTTCAATGGCATTCTGGGCGACGCGATTCCCGCCCAGGAGTGCGTTATGCTGGGCAGAAAAGTGGGGGGCATAGAAAATCCCGTTGGCTCCCTGAAAGATCACGGCCAACACGGGAACCGCGTAGGCAGCGGTCTGCCAGCGATGTGGCAGCCCGCCCTTCAGCAGATCGGCCATGCTCAACACACCGATAGCGGCGATGACTTCGAGCATCACATGCGAGGGCAGAATGTAGCGGGCCGTTTGCTTGGCCCCGATAGTCATCTCAACCATGAAGAAAATCACGTAGGTGATCATCAACCAGAAGGTGGGGGCCGTCACCGGGCCGGACACGCGCCGCCGCCAGATCGTCCGTTGCAGCAGGGCGAGGATCGCCAGGGTGAGCGTCACACAGCTGGACTTGAACAGCAGCGTGACTACGTAGAAGAAGAACATCGGGCGCTCGGTGTTATAGACCTGCCCGAACAGGAAGCGCGGCCCCGGATGCGGGTTGATCACGCGCTCCTCGGTTTTGAAGAACAGATCGACCAGCGTCTCACGCGGGGCCACCCACATCACAGGCCAGAGGGCGAAGGGCAGGATCATCATCACGAGCCAGATCAGCAGCGGCGCGGCAAGATCGCGCCAGCCCTCGCGCAGAACCCAGGCGATGCGCCCATCAGCGTGATCGCCCCACCCCGCGTGGAGCTTGATCGCGAGATAGGTCAGCAGAGTCAGCCCGGTGAAGGGGAACAGGAACAGCGCCGGGGATTTGGTCAACACGGCGAACCCCGCCACCAGCCCGGAGAGGATCAGATAGCGGCGCTGACGAAGCTGCCCGTAGGCCAGAGTCAGCAACCCGGAGAGCAGCATCAGGCTGCACAGCATGCCATCGACGTGGAAATCCTGACTATGGGCCACGAAGTACGGCGCGAACGCCAACAGCCCGCCCGCCACGGCGGTCAACCCCCATCCGCTGATCTGCTTGAGCACCAGCATCGAGAGGGTCACGGTCACGGCGATCACCAGGGAGAGGCCCGCTACCCCCGCCGCGACGTGGCGGCCAAAATCGGTGATGTGCTCCGGGAAGACCCACGCATAGAAGGCGTTGAAGGGGGGAATCTCGCCCAGGGCATCATAGGCTTTCAGCGAAAGGCCGCCAACGACCATCGTGGTGAAGCCGGGATGCCGCGAGATGTAGGTTCCCTGCCAGTTACGACCCACGATGGCCTCGTTGAACTGCTTCGACCGGTCGATCCACCAGGGCGACCGGGAGATCGGATGGTAGGCGCGGATTACAAAGGTGGTGGCGAAGGTGGCGACGATCAGCAGAACGGGCAGCAGGCGGCGAAGACGGCGCATACAGTGGAACTCTCCGGGTCGTGAATTTGCAACGAGATCAGCATTATAGCATGGGCCTCAACCCTTACGGAAAATGGCTCGGCGGCGCTCTCCGAGCTAACGGACTGCGGCCAGTTGCTGTTTGCGGATCAAAACTACACTCCCAGCGATCAGGGCCACGAACCAGACCCACGCCAGCACCACAAAGCCGATGCCGTCACGGTTGATGATAATCGGTGCAGCACGGGGGGGGACGGCCCCGGCGTAGACCCACGCATAGGTGACTCCATCGTAGGTCACGGATAGGTCGGGCGGCAGATCGCGCACCGACCGCCAGCGCTCCACCCAGAACTCGCGGTGATCGTCGCGCTGAAAGTCGCCGAAGATGAAGATCACGTAGTCCATCAAGGGGTTAGCGGTATCCCGCTCAAGGTCGATGTCGATATAGTTTTGCAGGGCGAGTCGATACGCGCCATTGGGCATAGCAGCCGTCTGCGGCTGAACTTCCCCCAGATAGTTCCCCACGTAGTACGAGCTTTCGTTGAGTTCCATCAGTTCGATGGCGTTTTGCGCGACGCGGTTTCCACCCAGGAGCGCGTTGTGATGGGCGGAAAAATGGGGAGCATAGAAAATCCCATTGGCCCCCTGAA
>JAHEME010000808.1 GCA_024643825.1 Chloroflexota bacterium
CTTCAAAACTGGTATTCACCTACTACATTCCCAGAACAATCAATATCACAATCATAGACCCAGAGATTGACCTGCTAGTCTGGATGGCTGCAGTGATCCTTCTGTCACTCGCAGCTACCTGGCGCCAAAGAGGTATTGCATGGAAACTCTTGGAAATCACGATACTCAGCTTAGCAATATTCCTGGGCACAGTTCAACTCTTGAATGTGGTTGGCGAAGGCCTTCGAGGACTCACAGTCTACCTTCTCTTCGTGGTTGGCGTTGCAGCCTTCGCACTGCAAGCCTTGAACACCGAATCCTTTCGCACATCGCTCGCGAAAGAAACGATGAAGAGTCTTGTGTATGTCCTAGTGTACTTGACAGCCATCGAGGCTTCGTCAGCAACCAGCTATGTTGTGCGAGCTTTCGACATAACCACGCAAATCGGACGCATAGACGCGGCAATAGAGCTTCAGCTCTCCTACGCTTCCTACGGGCTTCTCCCGTTGCTCTATGTGGCCTTCCTATTCTCGTGGGTGTGGGTTCCACTCTGCGAGAAACTGTTGGCGAAGGTCTACCGTGCTCATCAGTCCACCGTCAATCGAGAAGGCTTGCTTCATGAACGAGAATCATGGAAACTTCTTGAGGTTCTGCAGGATCCGAGGTTCATTCTGGCGCTTGCGCTCGGCATTTTCATAGGTTTCTATCCATACTTCGAGAACCCGCCTTGGCTTGTTGGAACCGACGCTGTCTGGATATATTACAAACCACTTCTCCGAGTGAACTCAAACGGAGTGATCGCTGGATTCATTCAAGCCTTCGCTGAAAGACATCCTGTAACCCTAGTCACATTCTATGCGGCAGAACTGTTCTTCCAGACAACCCCTTTCACGGTCATAAAGTACTCTCCAATTGTACTCGTGATCATGCTTGGATTAGCGACATGGTGGCTTGTTGCTCGAAAGAAGAGCGTGAACTTCGGCATTCTGGTATTCGCGCTCTCTATATTGTCCATTTCTACAACCGTTGGGCTGAATGCCAGCATTCTATCAAACTGGATGGCGCTCGTGGTTTGGGTCATCTTTTTCGCATATGTAGGGTTTCGGGGCGACGAAGGATTCAGGATCGTTGACGGATTAGTCCTGTTCGCGTTGTCCACTCTGATACTGCTCATTCACCCCTGGACTTGGGGAGTCTTCGCGGCGGCGGTTCTCATCGCAGCCATACTCGCATTAATCCAAGACAGACGCAAGGGGCTACGCTCAGGTGGAATGCTCATTGCGGTCGTTTTCCTAGATGCGCTTTTCGCGCTCGTTAGCATCACACTCCTTGCAGCAAGCCAAGGGTGGCGGGTTACGAACGCGCTCAGCCTGTACTTCTTCGTCATTGATGATCCATCTGGGGCTCTATACTTCTGGTCTGCGTTGAAATGGCTCATATCGGTCTGGTCTCCTTTCTTCAGCCCACTCTACATCGCCATTAGCATAGCAGGCGTCTTCTTCCTCTCCAGAGCAAAGCTCAGCGCATGGCGACGCCGCCTCATCTGGGCTTGGCTATGCGTCTCAGGCACCGGATCCATTCTGGTGGCCCCTGTTGGATTCAGTCCAACCTTCTCCCAAGGCACTGAATTATGGCGCCTACTCTTCCTAACCCCGTTCCAGCTAACCGTCCCATTGGGTATACTATGGCTGGCGCAGCTTCCCAACCGTCTCCACAGGAACGAAAATCCCAGCACAGCACCTGATTCTCAGTGGTCCGTCCGATTGACATTGCCTTGCAGCGTTCTATGCCTAGGCGTGCTATTGGCTCTGGCGCCGGTCTGGTTACGTTTCTTCATCATTCTCGCCGCGCTCCCCGCGGTCACATTTCTAGTTCTCACGAAGACCGCGGTCCGCGAGGTTGAGGTTCTCGGTGACATGATTCTCCTCTGCTTCATCCTCGTCGCATTCAACAACACCACACGCGCCCTCTCTCAACTACTCCTAAGCCCACACAACTGCGACCAATGCTAACCAAACCGTAATCGACCGATCCAAGCACCAATTTCCA
>JAHEME010000809.1 GCA_024643825.1 Chloroflexota bacterium
GTCGGGGTCTTCGATCACGTAGGTATTTATCCCGATGGGATAGGTAAACATCCAGAGGCCAGCGACGATGGATTTCATGAAGGATGCCTTTCCGGTTTAGGACAGATTGAGTTCCTGACGCAGCCATGCAAGACGATGCGCGCGGGCCGTGCCTTGCTCATCCGCAAGATCGTGACCCGCATCAATCCACGAAATCTGCTTCGGCTCACTGGCGGCATTGTACAACATTTCGGCGGCTTCTTTCGGCACATAGAAATCGTTGGTGGCGAACTGGAAGAACAGCCGAGCCGGAGCAGCCTGCGCGATGAAACGGGCCGGATCGAGCACGGCGATCTGCGCCTGATAGGGCTTCGCGGTCTCCGGGGTTAGGCCCGACCCGAACACAAACCAACTGCCAAAGGAGAACGTCCCTGCTGCCAACACGTAAGACTGTGGACGGCGGTCGGCGGCGGCGAGGAGCGATCCGACCATCGCGCCGAAATCATGTCCAACGTAGGCGATGCGCGAGGGATCGACGCCTGGCTGGGTGAGGAGAAGATCGAGGGCGCGGCGAAGTTCGATGACCTGGCGGATGACAACATCACGGTCGTGATCATAGTTGGTCTTCCAACCCCACTGAGTCCGGCCTTCGGATTGCTCCGGGGTTGTTGACCAGAAGGCATCGGGCAGCACGGAGATCGTCCCTTGATGGGCCAACGCGATGGCTTCATCAAGGAACTGGGTACGGTTCGAGTCGCCGGCGTGGGGTTCGAGCCAATGCACCCACAGGATGGCGGGTTGCGGCGGTGGGGGTGCGGACTCTGCTGGAAGGACGAGATAGGCGGAGACGCGATCCCCACCGGGCGATGCGAAAGTGAGGTCGCGAATCGTCACCCCATTACGGGATTCGCTGGATGCTACCTGCACATCCAGCGGGACGGATGAATCGTAATCGAAGGAGAGGAGATCGGGAAGGGTCATGCGGATGCCTCCAGCGAGTGAGAATCAGCTATGACTGTATACTCCGGGGAGGCGAACCGGGTTCAGGATGAAGTGGGCGGCCTGGTAGGGAGCGTGAAGCGGTAGGCCGTCCAGCCCTGGGGGATGGTCTCGACCCAGAAGCGCCCGTGATGGGCTTCCAGCGCACGCTCACAGAAGATCAGGCGCAC
Organism: Chloroflexota bacterium; assembly: GCA_024643825.1. Taxonomy (GTDB): domain Bacteria; phylum Chloroflexota; class Anaerolineae; order Aggregatilineales; family UBA3940; genus JAHEME01. The sequence continues at coordinate 1,149 of JAHEME010000809.1, forward strand.
GTCCTTCATCCACTGCGGCGAGCCTTTCTCGCTTTGCTGCCATAGCTGTGTGACTTTTTGGGAAGAGAGGCTGGAATCGCTATCCATGATGCTGACCTGCTGCACGGTATCGACAACCGCAAGCTCGATGCGGACGCTATCTGCGCCGGGCGTGAACTTGAGCGCGTTCTCCAGCATCACCTCGATCACACGGCAGATGATGTCTTCCTCGACCTGGAGGGAGGCTACGCCATTCGGGACGTCGAGCGTCATGGTCAGCCCGGATTCGTTGATGCGGACAGAGGCTTCTGCCAGGACACGCTGGATCATCTCTTGCAGGGAACCGGGTGCGAGATTCAGGGGGCGGGTGCGGAAGGCGAGATGGACGGCTCCTTCCAAGAACTTGCGCAATTGGACGGCGCGTTCGACGCCGAGGGGCGCGATGCTGGAAAGGGTCTCGCGCACCATGCTCCAATCCGGGGTGGGCGACTCTAACTCTTCCTGGATGACGGTCAGCGCACCATGCAGGAGGTTGGTGACCATGCCGACATCGTTGGAGAGGCTGATCATCAGTTCTTCGGTGAAGTGCTGTGACTGGCGATATTCGTCTTCGAGGCTTTCTAGCCGTGCGCGGAGCGAATCGACTTCCGATTGAAGATCGGGTGCTGCGACTTTTGGATTGCCATTCATACTCTGGTCTCTCCCCCCAAACTTGTTGGACGCGCCGACTACCCTTCTGGATGAATCTGGCCATCAGGAGTCGGATGCCGCTGCCGTGAGCGCCTTCGGCATGGCGACTTCATCGTGCTCACTATACCATAATACTAGAAATAGAAACGTTATCAACCTTTTGGCAACGATTGGTAATCGTAAATCATACAAGCAAGAAGACTTTCTTAA
>JAHEME010000810.1 GCA_024643825.1 Chloroflexota bacterium
GATGATCAATTTGTGGTCGATCCGTTTCAGGCTGGCGCGGGCACATCTCATAACATGAATGCAAATGAGGTCATCGCAAACCGTGCCAATATTCTCCTGGGATTTTCCCTTGACGATCCTGCCAAACCGGTGCACCCCAATGATCATGTAAATATGGCGCAGTCCACCAATGATACGATCCCAACTGCGCTGCGATTAGGCTGCCTCTGGCGCTTGAGCGAGCTAACCGAAGCCCTTGATGAACTTGCCGGAGCCTTTAGGGGAAAATCCCAGGACTTCGACGGGATCGTGAAATCCGGGCGAACGCATTTACAGGATGCAGTTCCCGTGAGAATGGGGCAGGAGTTTGGAGCGTATGCCCGCGCTATTGAACGTGATATAGACAAGATTGTTCAGGCCGCCTCTGGTGTTCGCCGCCTCGGTATCGGAGGAACTGCAACCGGAACTGGGCTAAATGCTCATCCAGAATATCATGGGCGTATGGTTGCTACTCTGGAAAAACTGTCCGGCATTGAACTCGATACGTCTGACGATCTGTTTGAATCAATGCAGTCGATGGGCGATCTGGTCAATTTCAGTGGTGCGCTGCGTACTCTAGCACAAGACATTACCCGGATAGCCAACGATCTTCGGCTGCTATCGTCTGGCCCGTCTACAGGACTGGCTGAAATCACGATGCCTACAGTTCAGCCTGGGTCAAGTATCATGCCCGGCAAAGTCAATCCAAGTATCGCTGAGATGGTCAATCAAACGATGTATCATGTTATGGGCAATGATCTTGCTGTAATGCTATGTGGGCAGGCCGGGCAGCTTGAACTCAATGTTATGATGCCCATTATAGGCTACAATTTATTCCAGATGATGGATTTGCTCATCCATTCACTGACGACGTTTCGTGAAAGGGCGATAGAGGGCCTTACTGCTAATGTCGAAAAAGCAGAAGGATGGCTCGCACGGAATGCTATTCTTGTGACAGCCCTTAATCCAGCAATTGGATATTTGAAGGGGGCGGAGGTTGCCAAGGAAGCAATGGGTTCTGGACGCACCATACGAGAAGTTGTGGTAGAAAAGGGTTATTTGTCAGAAGAAGAGGCCGATAGGTTGCTTGATGCTCGCAAGATGACAGACGGTGGAATACTGAAGTAAGATCATAGATCTCAAGACGCGAGTTCGACGTAAACCTCCGCGGCAGCCTGCGGGCCAAGGGCGTGAAGGTTGCCGCCAAGTTCTATTTGAATAGGCCCTCCAAATGGCGCCACTTCGATAACATCGAGGCTGGCGCCAGGGTGGATTCCCAGACTTGACAGGTAGCGGAGAAGGCCGGGATCATCGTCGCTTACTCGTGATACTATGCCCGAACTCCCCGCCGATAGCTCACTGAGTCTTGTTCCAGTTCGGGGTGCGATTTTCCCGTCCTCCGTTGGAATAGGAGATCCATGCGGATCAATTACAGGATTTCCTAGGGCGATTTCGATTCTCTCAATGAACTGATGTGAGACAGCATGTTCCAGACGTTCCGCTTCGTCGTGAACTTCATCCCAACTATAACCAAGCGAGTCGATCAGAAATAGCTCGATCAGACGGTGATTGCGAATCACCTCAAGGGCAACCCGTTCCCCCGATTGAGTTAGCACAACGCCTCTATAGGGTTGGTGCTCCAAATAACCTAGCTGCGCCAGACGTTTGACAATTCCTGTGACCGATGCTGGCTCCACATTTAGCAATCTTGCGATAGAATTAGTGCGCACTGGCGACTCTTCTTGCTGGAGCTTATAGATCGTTTTGAGATAGTCTTCTCGTTCTCGTGTAATCATCGGACGTACCTGAATTGATTTAGAGGGCATGAACTGGACTTTATCTATTTTTCGGGTAACTACTCAGGCCAGATGAAGCTGACCAGAAAGAGGAGATGAGCTATAGTATGCGACATCATGGCAGACCTCAAGAGCGACCAACTGGCGGATTTGGACAAAGCGACGTTGATAGCGCTGATACTTGAACTTCAGCAAGAGGTTCGAGACTTG
>JAHEME010000811.1 GCA_024643825.1 Chloroflexota bacterium
ATTGGTGGGATGTTCAGTATGGCCGAGAACTATATTTCCAACAATTGTTGGATACGATTGTTTCGCAGCCCGATGCCATTCAGAATAACTACTTCTATGATGCCGCCACGCTCCATCTATACTTCAATCCGGCTGCTATCTACGATGTCATCACGCAATACCAGGAAATACAATCGCAGCATGGCATTCACAAACCGATATGGCTGGTCGAGACGAATGCTGCTCCATCGGCTGATCCGTCCTGGGCAGTTAGCGATCCGACTTTTCGCGTATCACTTCTAGAACAGGCTGCATACGAGCCACAGGGAGTCGCGTTGGCTCTCGCGGCTGGTGCTGCACGAGTAGGGATTTACAAGCTGATCGATACTCAGGGAGACTATGCCGCCAACCCAGAACCATTCGGGTTGCTGCGTGCTGATCTCACGCCGCGTCCGGCAGTCCGAACAACGCAGGTTGCGTTTGAACAGCTTGCAGGAGTGAGCGATATCGTGTGGGAATCGCGTGGGATTGTCTCGCAGGTCGTTGCTTCGCGGCCCGGAGAGATCATTCGCGTTTTGTGGTCTCGTATACCAAGCAGTGTCAGCACGACGATTCCGGCACTGACTGATGAAGCAGAGATGGTAGATATGTGGGGCAATCATACAAGACTACATTCCATCGAAAACACATACACTTTGACTCTCTTCTCCGGTGAGTGTCAAGAGACCACGGCAGATTACTGTATGATTGGTGGCCCGCCCGTGTATGTGATCGAGTCTGTCTCGCAGACGCTTTTGCCAGAAGGTTATACTTTGCTGTCTGTCGATGCGGTAGTTCTGGAAGGCGATCAGCCGTACCCTGTGAGCAAACCTGGCTACCCGAGTCTAGGTGGGTGGTTGCTTGCAGTAGTGGCCGTGTTTGCGCTGGCGGGATGTGGTGCTATTCTGAGGGTACACAGCATGAAAACAGCACATCCCAATCGCCCGCCTGCAAAGTGAGGTTGTTTCGATGGCAGAAGTTGATATCTTTTGGGACCCTCAGGGTTTTACGCTTGACTCTCTTGGCAGCAACAAGTACCTGGGGAACACAGACGGTGATACTCCCTCGGTAAGCATGTCGATTCGTATGTTGAGTATTGACGCACCGGAAACCCATTATCCCGGACGGACCAAACCCTCGAAGCAAGATGCCAACTTCGTACAGTTAGCCGAATGGATATCCCAGGGCCACGCGCCGATCAGCGAGGGCTTGGCAGCCTACTTGCATCCAAGGCTTGCTACGGGGCAGGCGGGGTTGTTGCAGGAAAATCAAGGGGAACAGGCCACCATCGTCTTCTCGCAAATGGTGGATCAAATGCTTACGCGTCCGAATGGAACGCGCCGCAATGTGTTTCTCCATACCTCTGACACCCAGTTTGATCAGTACGGGCGACTGCTTGCCTATGTTGCGCCATCGTATTCTAGAGAAGAACGAGATGCGCTGACTATCTGGGAGCGGGCGACATTCAATATGTTGATGGTCAGAAGCGGGTGGGCTGCTTCGTTTATCATCTATCCTAGCTTGCCGAAATATGAAGATCTGGTTGCCTTTCGCGCTTCCGCAAAAGAAGCCTATCTTGCAGGCCGTGGCATTTGGGCTGATCCCCTGACCTTGACCGGATACGAATTTCGCATGTGTGTGCGCCTCTATCAGATTACCGAAAAACTGGTGAGAGGGGAAGCGCTCACCACCGCCCAACGAATGGCCTGGGTAGATCGATATTGTGTTGACCTCACGATGCGCGGTATCTACTATCCACAAAACTACTATCGAGTCGCGCCATATAATCGTTTGTGGATCTGGCCTAAAGATGTGCCCGATGCCGTCGCAAGGCTAAATCTTGTTCCTGGCTTAACCGAATAGATCGGAATTCAATAGAATTCTGTACCTCGACTTTATCCATTTCAGGTCGCGTAGCATAAAGTCTCTACGAGGCCGAGCAAAACAGAGTTGGAAATAGGAGGGGGTTTGGTTTTCGCCCCAGAGTTGACGAATTCGATATGGGT
>JAHEME010000812.1 GCA_024643825.1 Chloroflexota bacterium
GCCATACTCCCCTTGATCCCGAATCAGGTGCGCCCATTCAGGATGCCTATTATGCAGGCGGTCAGCCCTATGAAGGCCCCTGGGGCATCCTCTATGGAGGCAACATCACCCCCGATGAAAGCACCGGAATCGGAACCTGGACAGACGCAGAGATTGAGCGTGTGATCCGCACCGGGGTTCGCCCCGATGGGCGTGTCGCCATTCTCATGCCCTGGCCGGAATATCAAGCCTTTAGCGCCGACGACATGCAGGCGGTTCTCTACTATCTGCACAACGATGTCACCCCGGTGGATCGTGAGGTTCCCGCTTCCGAACTCACCCCGGATTTCGTGCATTATGTGGACGTGCCCGCAGCGGCTCCCGCTGGCCCGCCGCTTCCGCTGATCAGCGCCATTGCAGGTGCGGTGATCATAATCGCTATCGCCGTTGGTGTTCTCATGAAAGGCCGCAAGAGCGCATAGCGTGTCGAATGAGAAGGACATCCCCTCAACGCAGCCAGATTGCAGACTTCGACAGTTTGGACAATCCACAAACGAGTTGAGGCTGATTTGCGCCCCTCTCCGTACAGGAGAGGGGTTGGAGGTGAGGTAGCAGCGCAAGCACGCAAATCATGTCTCACCCGATAGGTAGAATCTCTTGACCGATTCCCATGAGCAGCGCCTCGCTGGAAGGTCTCTTCGACTGCGCGATGGCTGCGAGATCGCAGTGATGTGCACGGGCATGGAACCGATCTGATGCAGGCCAATGGAACTCTGAGTTTCCTCCACACTCCCAGGGTGGGCGGAACGACCTTCCGCTGGGTCATGGAGCGCAACTACCCGGTGGGGGCCATCTATGCCGATTACCGGGAGCAGGATGTCATACCAGTGGATGCTCTTTCCCCGGCGCACCGGGAGAAGCTGCGGTGCGTTAGCAGCCACCAGCCATTCGGCACGTATGATGAGTTCCTCAATCCGCCAATACGCTATGTCACCCTGCTTCGCGATCCGTCCTTGCGCGAAGTCTCTCAGTATTACTACCGCAAACGTTTGGATAGCCATCCGCTTCACGAAATCGCCCGTCGCGCTTCCAGGCAGGAGTATTTCGAGGCGGTTCCCGCCTATCATGTGGATAATCGCCAGGTGAGGATGGTGTCCGGTCAGGGAGATTCCGGCGATGTGACTGCCCAATCACTCGCCCGCGCGAAGGAAAACTTGGTCAGCCGCATCACTGCCTTCGGCCTGACGGAGAGATTTCACGAGTCGCTGGCCTTGATGTCCAGAGTCCTCGGCTGGAGTAAGCTCACCTATGTGGTTCGCAACCGAACACACAATCGCCCCGCCGATCAAGACGTTGGCGAAGACATGCTTGCCAGCGTAGCGGCACTCAATCGCTATGATGATCAGCTTTACCAGTTTGCAGCCAGCCTGTTCGAGCAGCGTCTCAAGGAAGTGGAGATCGCTGCCGAGGATGCGGCCCGTGTCTGCCCGGCCAACGGGTTGGAGACAGCCGATCACGCGATTTTCCGTCTGCGTCTTCGACTCGCTCATATCTTCAGAGTGAGGTCATGAGGATCGCCTCTGTAGTTGAACTTGGTCGGCTCATTACATGGTTGGTGGAATAGGCTCATGAAATTCTCGCCACGTGTTGCACATCGCCTGACCCAGGCAGGCTGGTCAGAGGGTCGAAGAATCGACAGTAGCCCATTAGTTGACTACCTTAGCTTTGAAGGATTCGCATTTCCCTGTGCTCTAGTTGAGGAGTTCCTCGAAGAATTTGGCTATCTCCATGTGATCACACCTGAACCTGAACGTGTCTATCTAAAAAATGTGATTCTTTTCTCACCAGAAGCGGAAGAGAGGTTCTTTCAAAAGTTTCACTTTGACCCATCGATAATTGGCGATGATTTATTCGAGATTATTGAAGCGGGTAGGACAACAGAATAGCGTGGTCATGCAACAGCCCCGACCAGAGTCTGTTTAGGGGGTCTGCCGCGACGTTTGGGAGGGACAAAGGGAGGGATGGGACATTTGAACATGAGCAAC
>JAHEME010000813.1 GCA_024643825.1 Chloroflexota bacterium
TGGGGGCGACCTTGCAGGAACCCATGGTCGTGCCTCCGTCGAAGCCCTCGATGGCGGCCACGATGCAGGAACCTGCGTATGTGCCACCGCCGCAGCCGCCTGTGTATGCTGCGCCTCCGGCGGTACAGCCCGCTCCGCGCTACGAAGAGCGCCGCAAAGGTGGCCTCTCGATGCCGCTGCTGGCGGGGATCGCTGCCGTGCTGGTGATCGGGGTGGTGGTGTGTGCGCTGGGAGGGTACGCCTACTTCTTCGGGCCGAACGCGGGGAATTCATCGGGGAGCAGTTCGAACTCCGGCGGGGCGGCGAATGTGCCTGTGGTGACATCGGGGGTGGGGGAGGCGACCTCCGAGCCAGCGACGCAGGAGCCATCCTATGGAGGGCCGACGCCGACTCCAAGCCCGGCACCGACGACTGCCGCGCCTGCGAGTCCGACCCCGCCCATCGATGATACGCAGGCTATCGAAGAGAGCGTGCAGGCTTTCGATGAGCAGATGCGCTACATCCTGGAAACGGGGGATACGAGCAAGATATCGTCAGCGGCAGCCGACACTGCGCTCGATGCCCGGCTGAATGCGGCGAGCATCCTGAAGTCGGCGGGGAACTGTCACTGGAAGTACGTGCATCGAGGATTACAGATACTCGGCACGGATCGGATGAACGACACGCGGGCGAAGGTCACGGCGAACGTGGATCGGGATGGGACGGTGATCTGTGATGACGGGGAACGGTCGCAGTATGCGTTCACCGGGCCGTACACGGCGATCTACATCAGCGAGTTCCGCAGCAACAAGTGGATCGTGGTGGACTACTGCCCGTACGATCAGTGCCCGGACGCGTACAAGAACTGATGCGAACTATGAACCGTTCTCGATTGGTGGCGCTGGTTATCATCGTAGCACTCAGTGGATGCAACGCGCCGCCGCTGGTCAATTCGCAGGGGACACCGTGGCCGACGATCTCGGCGTTTGACGTGGGGCCGACGGATACCGCTTCGGTGGCGGAGGTTCCGGCGGCGGAGACTCCCATGGGGGACGCAGCGACGGTTACGCCGATCCTGGGGCCGACCGACGCACCCACCCTCGACGCGCCGCAGACGCATCGGGTGGAGCCGGGGGAGACGCTGGCGCAGATCGCGGCACAGTATGGAGTGAGCATCGCGGCGTTGGTGGCGGCCAATGGGATCGTTGACCCGGATCATGTGGAAGTGGGGGCGGTGCTGATCATCCCGGCGGGGGGCGTACCGGGGACGGGTTCTGCGTCGATTCCGGTTGTGCCGCAGCAGACGATCCCCACGCCGATCCCGCCGACGGAGAACGCGCTGGGGCCGTGGTCGGTGGATGCGTTGACCGTGCGGTTCTACGATTCGGGGCCGATTGTCAAAGAGGCGCGGCTGGCGAACGTCGGGGCCTACGAGCAGTGGAGCATCTCCTACCCCAGCGACGGGATCACCGTCACCGGACTGATGAACATCCCCATCGGGGCCGGGCCGTTCCCGGTGGTGATCGTGCTGCATGGTGGCATCGACCAGAGCGCGTATTCTCCGGGGGACGATACGGCGAGTCAGGCGGATTACCTGGCACGGAACGGGTATCTGACCCTTGCGCCCGATTACCGTTCGTACAACAACACCGAAGGATCGGGCAGCCCGCTGAAGGTTCCGTGGGCCATCGACACAATGAGCCTGATCGCGGCTTTGCCCACTTTGCCGGAAGCCGACGCGGCGCGCATCGGGGTGATGGGGCATTCACGCGGTGGGGGCATCGCAGAGCATGTGATGGTGATCAGCCAGCAGGTGAAGGCGGTGGTGCTGTACGCTCCCCTGAACACCGATGAGGCCATCAACTGGAACCTGTATACCGGGCTAGGTTCTACATGGCCCGGTGACGACGCCGCGATTTACGGCTCGCCGATCAGCAATCCGATTGGCTACGACATCATCAGCCCATCCAACTACCTTGACCGGATCACGATGCCGATCCAGATTCACCACGGGACGCAGGATAACGTGCTGCCTGTGCGGTGG
>JAHEME010000133.1 GCA_024643825.1 Chloroflexota bacterium
CGAAGTAAGCTTTTATTCGTCTGGTCATGCCTACAAAGTCTATGTATCAGAGTTAAACTTATTTGCGTCTCAGTAAGCTCTAGCTCAGCACCATTCCGCCTGCTCTTCTCAATCAACAAGTTATCCCAGTTCTGGCACTTTTGAAAGATCCAGCGACTTAAGAATCGAAGTAAGATCGCTCGACGCGACAGCCGTAATTGGAATAACCTTTACACCCGGATACCACATTTCCAACCAGGGAAGGATCGGATCGGGCCAGGCAGGTGCGTTCACTACAAGCACTGTACGCTGATCCAAATCGCCAATTCCTGCATCATCAGCACTGTATCCAACTGTCCAGTGATGTTCCTCCCACACCTGACTTGCCACGATAGCATTTAGCCACTCAGATCCTGCTGTGGGCGGTAAGAGCACATAGACCCGCGAATACTGGGTTCTCGGCATGCCGTGCGAAGTAAGTCCAGGAGTCCTATCGGGAACTGGTTTCACGATTGGGATCACCGATTGTCCTCCTACTGCCGACGAAATCTGGATTGAAGAGCTAATGGCTGCCACATCACCCAATGTGAATGTAACGGTATATGGTCCTGGCAGAGATGGGATAAATTCAGATTGCCATGCGTAACCTCGCCCCCCCTCTCTCTCTTGGCCGGGAGCAGCCTTCAATGATCCCTGCGGACCGCTGATAAGGACATCTGGACTGAGAAAAGGATGCCCACTAGTTGCCTGAATACTTACAGGGTATCCCACTTGCTGGGTGCTGCTGTTGAGTGTTAACAAAATATCCCGATTCCCAGCAGATGAGGAAGCGATAACGCTTACTGGCTCAAGGGATACATCATCCCAGTACACATCATTATGCTTCTTGGGCCATTCCGCCGAACTCATCAAATAGACCGTAACACTTACAGACTGAGCCGCCGCATCTACCGTGAGAGGCTGCGCGAAACCATCATAGATTACACGCTGTGCTGACCATATAATTCGACCATCAAAAGGATTCTTGCCCCCGTATGGGTCGATCCCGACTCTAAGCCGAACATTTCCCGGATCGATGCTCTGCTCAATTACATCGGCATTCGTGCTCCAAGCATGCCCATATGCAGTCAGACGCAATGGCTGTCCTTGCGTAACAGATACCGTCTGCATAAGCCCCGCAATATGTGTTGCCCAACTTGTGCCAACCATTTGAGATGCTGGCCCACTGCGAGCACGATATGGCTCAAGTGCGCGAAGAGCTGGTCTGTAAACTGGGCGGCGGTTTTTCCAGGCCGCATCTTCGGGGTGTTGTGCAACCCAAAATGGAAGCCACCCTTCTGCCACCGTAATTTCCTCAATCCCATTCCACGCGCGATACCCTGCGTCAAAACCTGCGTTTTGTAATAGATTCATGGTAGAGAACCTTATTGAAACACGACAAAATTAGAAGTCCCGTGCTCCAACTGGGGCAGAAAACCCAGTTGCTGTACCGTCCTCGCGGCGCCACACTTCGTATTCATAGTGAACAGGTGCTGATACGCAAGCTGCAAACGCCGCACCGATCCCCGGTTCTTCGAGAAGATGGCGATAGAAACGAACGTATTCCATACCTTTTTCCTCAGGTGACACAAAAGGAGATACGTTGCTAAACTCGGTGATAAAGATCGGCTTATCGGGCCATTCTTCTCGATAGTGACGATAGCCCATTGCAGCCGATGAAGAAAAAATAGTTTCTCCATCTTCCCAGTAACAGTGACAACCAATCCAGTCCGCCTGCCGCACGAGTTCTCCTGCGCTCTTCAGAAATTCTTGATGATCCATACGCATTCCCGCATCATTGCCAGGCGAAAGCCCTGGCCAACCAAATCTGGCATCTGGAGCAACCCCGCGTAGCCACCCAACAACATCGAGGAACCATTGGGCAAACTCACGACCTGAATGCCAACTTGTGCCTAAACCAGAAGATGCAAGGTTTGGATCATGGAATACCTCAAAATAGCGTACTCCCCGCGCATAGAATTCTCGTACGGTGTCCTCCATGTCACGGGCAAAGTCCTCAGGACGCACACGACGATTTCGGAGATCCTCGATTAAGCTGACCAACAGAAACATATCCGGGTTGTTCTGCAAGGCTTGTTCAGCATCCGCTAAGGTGCTGCGATTCGTGAGGCGTAACGCCTGAATTCTTGCTGCGCGCACAACTTCCCAATCTGCAGATGTCATTGGCTCGTCAAGCCGCGCTTGAAGCCCCACAAGGCAGTGACCATATGTCCACTGATCCCTTTCCGCGAGAGGTTCAATCAGTGTGCGATCTGCCGGGAACATCAGATATGGTGTTGGATCTACGATGTCATTGGGATAGGAAGTATCTCCCTTGGCCGAAGCTCCCTCCTTCTTAAGAGTCAAATGCACATGATGCCCAACAGAATTGCCTGTTTGATCGGCGAGGCCAATGACCTCTCCAGCGACAACCGACTGCCCCGCATGCACAAGCACCTGATTCAGGTGACCATAGATCGTTTTCCACCCGCCCGGATGTTTGATTCGCACATGCACCCCGTAGGGATGCCTACCGCTGCCATCATGCGCCAAATACACTTCGCCATTTGCGCACGCATATACTCTGCCATTGAAGGTCGTGCGGAAGTCAACACCTTCGTGTCCGGGCAAACCCCATCGCCTGTAGAGAGCCGCATTCTCTCCAAATCCCTGATTGATCTCCGGATAGTCCGTAGGCCAAAGCAACCGGAGAGCCATAGTTACCGAAGGCCGAGACGGACTCGACAATCTCTCACCATATCTAGCCCCACTACGGATACGCTCACGCAGCAATGCCGCCAGTTGCTCTGGTGTTTCCGCTCGCACTTCGTCGATTCTCACACTGGGAACTTCGCGCTGAAGCCATCTGAGGGGGCTATCCTGACCCTCGGAAATCCCTGCGGGGCTAATTACAGTGATGACCTGTGTCGGGTAGTGAAACTGAGCAGCATTCTGCGGCACAGCCGTGATTGAGACATCATATGCCAACGCATAATCACGAGCAGAGTTAACCCATTCCCAGTAGTTGGATGCAGGCAGAAGGATTATTTGCGGACCGACCTTCTCTTCCATGAAATCGCGCTCTTTTCTACCGATTGGATCTTCATTGGACTATGAACCGCACAGCCAATTCGGTTGCACAGTTTGAGAGAGTGCAATGATAGTGGACGGCAAATAGCTAGTCAACCATCGTCGTCGCGTCGGTTGCCCGCCATAGATCAGACCTGTATAATCGCGACCTGATTTCGAATTGTGCTAGGAGGCCAGAGTGCCCTTTAACCTGTTTGTAGATTTTCAACGTCTTAGCGGAGTTCTACTGGCAGTTGTTGCCGTTGTAGCCGCCGCAGGCACTGCCATCTGGATTTCCTTGATCATCTGGACGTATCGTGACATGCGCGCCCGTTCGCGCGATGTATTTGCGCAGGTTCTGGCCGCATTAGTTGTTGGCTTCTTAAGTATTCCAGGGTTTCTCGTATACCTGATATTACGTCCCAACGAGACACTGGCAGAACAATATGAACGGGCACTGGAAGAAGAAGCACTTCTTCAAGAGATCGAAGAAAAGAAAGTCTGCCCTGGTTGTGGACACCCGACCAAAGAGAACTGGCGATTATGTCCACATTGTCACACAAAACTCAAAAAGCCCTGTGAGAATTGCATGGAACTGCTCGACCTACCCTGGAGCATCTGCCCTTATTGTGAACATCATCAATCAGAACGCCCGTCAGCAACACGACGCGCGCCCAGGTCAGAAGCTTCGCAATACGATTCCCTCCCCTACTCCGACACATCGGTATCATTCCTGGATGATTCCGAGCAGGCTTGAGCAAACAGATTGCGCTATTCAGCCTGAACGACGTGAAAGATTCGCAAATGCTGCACGACCCGGGTATCGAGCCTCAGAACCCAATTCTTCTTCAATCCGCAGTAGTTGATTATATTTCGCAACACGGTCGCTGCGGGCTGGAGCTCCCGTCTTGATCTGCCCCGTGCTTAATGCAACTGCAAGATCCGCTATAGTCGAATCTTCAGTCTCCCCACTTCGATGAGACATGACGGCAGTCCAGCCGTTCTCATGGGCCATGTGCACCGCAGCGATTGCCTCGGTAAGGGAGCCAATCTGGTTCACTTTTGTCAACAGAGAATTCGCTGCGCCGAGATCGATGGCCTTTTCAATCCTTGTGGTATTAGTCACCAAGAGATCATCCCCTACAATCTGGACATGGTCTCCCACTGCACTCATTAGCAGAGTCCACGAGTCCCAATCATCCTCGGATAACCCATCTTCGAGGGATATGATCGGGTACTTCTCGATCCATTCTACCCAGAACTCAACCATTTGCGCGCCTGTGAGTACCCGACCTTCTTTCTTCAGATGATATTTCCCATCTGCATAGATCTCGCTCGCTGCCGGATCCAAGGCAAGCATGACCTGGTCGCCCGCTGTATATCCTGCCGCTTCAATCGCCTCCAGTATGATTTCAACTGCCGCCTCATTGCTCGAAAGACTGGGAGCAAAACCGCCCTCATCACCCACATTTGTGTTATGCCCTGCTTTATGAAGAACTTTCTTTAGCGATGCATAAATTTCTGCGCCCCAGCGCAGCGATTCATGGAATGTGGGTGCTCCAACAGGCATCACCATAAATTCTTGAAAATCAGTGCTTTCGGAAGCATGTTTCCCACCATTGAGAATATTCATCATTGGGACTGGGAGCATATTCGCACCGCTGCCGCCGAGATAGCGATACAAAGGTGCTCCCTGGCTGTTCGCCGAAGCGCGAGCTACCGCTAACGATACGGCAAGAATTGCGTTCGCACCCAAACGGCTCTTATTGGGAGTTCCATCCAGTTCCTCAACCATTAGTGTGTCAATGACTTGCTGATCGGAGGCATCCTTACCTATGAGAGCTTTAGAAATAATCGAGTTGACATTGGAAACCGCCTGCCAGACTCCCTTGCCGCCATAACGCGCTTTGTCACCATCCCTAAGCTCCAGCACTTCATGAACGCCGGTTGAAGCCCCGGACGGAACTATCGCACGTCCACTAGCGCCATCTTGCAGCCGCACATCGACTTCTACCGTAGGGTTTCCTCGCGAATCAAGGACTTCCCTACCGTGAATTGAGTCTATTTTCGCCATGATTTGACGACCTTTCCAAGGAGATGGATAGAGCGGTAGCACCCGGAAATAGGGTGGTTGCGAACAAAGTTACGAGAACTGGGAATCTTGGCTCTCAATTGATCGCTAGGTTGAGCACAAAACAACTGCCCAACGCGCTGGTTCTGAGCCAGTTTTGGCCTAATTCTGTGCCAGATTCGCAATAATCACTGTAACCACCCTATTCTCGCGTGCTACCGATAGAGCAGAGTAGCATAGTTTCGTGGGTTCTTCCAACTGATCTTGATGATAATACAGCCCAATAAGAGTAGCAAGGTGACTTATGTGCCTATCACCCAGGGTGCTGTAGCGCATAGCGCGGCCTAATCGGGCAAGGTACACTAAGGGCACACTGAAATCTAATGGAATGAACATCGATAATGAGTGAGAAAAAAGGACGAATCGCCGTCGCCATGAGCGGCGGAGTGGATAGCTCTGTGTGCGCTGCCTTGCTTGTGGAAGCGGGCTATGATGTCTTTGGAATTATGCTTCGCCTCTGGTCAGAGTCAGGGGAATTTACCACCAGCAGAGACAATCGCTGCTGCACCCGCGACCAGATGTTAGATGCCACCTTTGTGGCACGCAAACTTGGAATTCCCTTCGAGGTGATTGATGCACGTGAGGTGTTTCGCAATCAAGTAGTAGATGGCTTCCTTGCCGGATACGCTGCGGGGATTACACCGAACCCATGCCTATCCTGCAATCGTCATATTCGGTTTACTTATCTGCTCAACGAAGCTCTTTCTCGCGGCGCAACCCATCTGGCAACCGGACACTACGCAAGAGTCACACAGGCGGCAGACGGCGTGTATCACTTGCTGAAAGGCATGGATGCAGCAAAAGATCAGAGCTACGTTCTGAGTGTTCTAGATCAGTATCAGCTTAGTCACGCCATGTTTCCAGTCGGTGCCTATTCCAAGCCTGAGGTTCGGGCGCTTGCCGCCCGATTTGAAATGCGCGTTGCGAACAAGAGCGAAAGCCAGGATCTTTGCTTTGTGGCTGACGGCGACTATCGCCGCTTCATTCAGAACTACGCTCCTGAGACAGTGGACCCTGGTCTCATGCGTTTGGCTTCAGGGGAGATTATTGGAAAGCATACTGGTCTTCCAAACTACACAATCGGGCAACGCAAGGGGCTAGGGATTTCATGGCCGGAGCCACTCTACGTTGTCTCAAAGAATGCGAGCACAAACGAAATCACGGTTGGCACACGAACTGAACTGGGGCGAGATCAACTGCGCGCCATTCAGATTAATTGGTTGGATGGCACTCCACCGTCAGATGCATTCCGTGCAGAAGTAAAGACTCGCTACAAAGCACAGCTTGTGCAGGCTCAAATCACACCAGAAGGAGATGCCAGTGCGCATGTCCATCTAGCTGAGCCAATGGACGATCTGACGCCCGGTCAGGGGGCCATCTTCTATGATGGAGAGCGCGTTCTTGGCGGCGGAATCATCGCCAGTGTGAATTAGCGTCCACCCAGCAAATAGTAAACTACCTGATCCCCCCACAACAGCATAGCAGCAGCCGCAATTGTTATTGCTGGCCCATACGGAAATGCCATGTGCGCCTCGTAACGCCTGACAATAACCAAACGAACCGCCAGATAGCCCAGAGCCATGACGCCCCCAATCAGGGCCATCAGAATCAGCAGGTAGGCCACGTGAGGGTATCCGACGACCAAGCCACAGAATGTAGCTAGTGAGACATCGCCAAAGCCAAACGCTATTTCAGTTACGGGGTCTTTTCGGCGTGCGTTAACAATGCGCAGATACAACCCACCCATCAAGTAATAGAGCATTACAATGATTTGGGCGACTGCATAGCCAACCAGAGCATCAGCAAGTTGGACACGACGGGTTATTAGTATCTCGATAAACGCGATCAGGAATGACGGTAGCAGGACGATGCTCAACACCAATCGATGCTCAATGTCGATCACGGAAATGAGGGTCAGTACGACCAAATAGAAACTGACGGAGATCGCCTGTGGCAGAGGTTGCCTCAAGGCAACCCCTATCAGCATGATCAACACGATTGTTACAGTAATGTAACGCCGCATGTTCCAGCGGCGAGGAGGGCTATCCGGCTGAGGAGTCTCCTCAT
>JAHEME010000134.1 GCA_024643825.1 Chloroflexota bacterium
GCGGTAATATTTATCCCATCCTGAAACACATGGTCGCCGAAGTGAACATTCACAGGTACGATGACCACATGGTAGTCATCAGGGAAAGAAGGGATCTCAAAGAGGGCAGTACTATCGGTAACAATACGAACTCTCGTCACACAGACCTCCACCAGAGAGACATCGGGTCTATTCGGCGCTTACGATGTAGAAATAATGTGCTTGGCCCCCATATTGGACTTCGATGTCATGGTCTGGATAGACAGAGGCAAGATGTTCCGCCAGTGTTTTGGCATCTTGCTGCGTAACCGCCTCCCCGTAGAACATGGTGATTAGCTCCAGTGTCTCGGCACCCATTTCCTCCAGAAGCTCGACGACTACAGAGTTCACATCATTGCCCGCGATTCGTAGAACGTCGTTGTGCAGGCCAATGATCTGACCCTGCTTGACCTTAACACCGTTGACCGTTGCGTTCCGGGTCGCTGTAGTTACCTCGCCTGTTTCTACGGTTTCAGTGGCACTATTCATTGCCTCTACTGTGGTGGAGAAGTCACCACTGGGATCCAGGGAAAGCAGGGCAGATAATCCTTGAGGGATTGTTGTTGTTGGTACGATTCGCACATCTTTCCCCTTCGCTAAGGAAGCTGCTGCGCCTGCCGTCAAGAGTATATTCTTGTTGTTTGGGAGTATGACAATCTTGTCAGTTGTGATCTCCTGGATAGCATTTAGGAAGTCCTCACTACTAGGGTTCATCGTCTGGCCGCCAGGGATGACGCGCCCGGCCCCCATGCTGTAGAAGATGTCTGTCAGACCGTCTCCTGGAGCTACCGTCACCACTGCGATCCGACCCTGTTGAATCTGCGGCAACTCGGCTGTTCGTTTCGGTTGATCACGAGTGGGGCCACCATCAGCGACGAAGCCCTGATACTGCTCCTGCATGTTCTCAACAACTACATCCAGAAGTACGCCAAGATTAGCACCATATCCAATCGGAATACCCGGATTATGGACGTGCACATGCACCTTAATCAGATTACGGTCGCCGACAACAAGTGTTGAATCGCCCATTGCTTCAATATCCGACCGTACTCCGTCGACATTCAGATCCTGGCCCTTGAGCAAGAACTGTACATCATACCCATAGCCAAGCTCATCCTGCGGAGCAAGGGAGCTTTGCAGGGAAGTTGGCAAGCTGCTCGCCAGAGTTTCTACTTCCAGCTTCTCGCCCCTCAGGGATCTCAGCATTCCTTCCAGGATGAAGGTCAATCCCATACCGCCAGAATCGACAACGCCAGCCTCTTTCAATACTGCCAGCATGTCCGGGGTGCGCTCGACTGTTTGGTGTGAAGTCGCGACGATCCGCTCAAACATTTGAATTAAACCTGCATTTTCTTGTGCGCCGAGCGTGGCAGCCGCTGCAACTTCGCGAGCTACGGTGAGAATGGTTCCTTCCACGGGCTCCTGTACTGCACGATAGGCAGTGCGAGAAGCTTCTTCAAACCCGCTGGCAAGAGCCGCAATATCGACTACATCACGTTCTTCAATAGCAGATGAAAATCCGCGCCACAACTGGGAGAGTATCACTCCTGAGTTTCCACGTGCCCCCATCAGCGCACCCCGGTAAATCATCTGAGCAATCTTCCCTGCATGAGGCTCAGATGAATCGGCGATCTCCTTGTAGGCACTTCGCATGGTCAGCAACATATTTGTGCCAGTATCTCCGTCTGGCACAGGAAACACATTTAGTGCGTTTACCACTTCATAGTGCATCTCAAGCCGCGCAAGGCCTGCTTGCGCCATTTGCTTGAGTCCTTGCCCATTACAGGTCTTGGATGAGGTATCAGAGTGTGGCGATGGGATGCTACTCTGCATCAGACTGTCTCCACTCATTTGGTCAATCGTCCTTATTAACGCGTAAGCCCTGAACGTGTACCGTAATCTGTTGCACGGGCATACCTACGGATTTTTCTACGCTAAATCGCACTGCGTTAATCACGCTCGCGGCGACGGATGATATCCGGGTGCCGTGCTCGATGATGACATAAACGTCGATGATAATTTGGTCCTGTACAAATTGCACACTGATCCCATGATGAGGATCGCGGGTCAATGTGGCGGCGAACTCACCTATTGCATTTTTGGATGCCATCCCTACAACACCATAGCTAGTCATCAGGGCATGGCTGGCGATGGTAGCGATCGCGGTGGGGGATACATAAATGGTTCCAAAATCTTTCTCATCAGAGTGCTTACCCATTTTCCCCTCAATCTCTTGTAAAATCAGGCTCGGTGCGGTATGCTTCGCCCGAAACTCAGGTCATCTATCTTGAAGGTAACTCAAACATGGCTATGTGTGATAACTGCGGCAAAAAGCCGCAATTCGGCAACAATGTTAGCTTTTCCATGCGCCACACGAAGCGCCAATTCAAGCCAAATATCCAGAAGACAAAAATTTGGAAGAATGGCCGGATGGTAACAGTACATTATTGTGCAAAGTGTCTAAAAGCGCTGGCAAAGGACAAAATCTAGATCAGAAACTTTGTCACTTCCCGCCCAGAAAAGAAACGGGCCGCTTGCGGCTCTTTTTCGTTCCATCAGGATCGTTCTGCTGCAAGCCGAAGTTGTGATATGGCATCGTGTATCGTCCCGCCTGTGCAATAGATTGCAGTGGCGGCGATCAGGTTGGTGGCTCCCGAATTGACGGCCCGCGTCACAGTGTCGGGCGTGACTCCTCCGTCGATAGCGATCACAGCTTCTGGATTCTCCTCAGAAAGAAGCCTTCTTACTTCCTCAATACGAGCAAATGACTTTTCAAGAAATTTCTGTCCACTGCGTCCCGGATATACGGACATGACCAGAATTAAGTCTACGCTAGCAACCACGTTGCGCAGCAAATCGATCCTGGTATCTGGGCTTATGGCAACCCCAGCTTGTTTCCCTAACTTGTGAATCGACCTTACTGTGGCCACAATATCCGGGCTTGCTTCGATATGCGCAATGATGGTGTCGGCACCAGCTTCCGCAAAATCCTGTAAATAGCGATCTGGGTCATGGATCATCAGGTGCACATCAAAAGAAAGCTGTGTCAAGGGGCGTATGGCACTGATTGTGCCTGGGCCAAAAGTGATGTTGGAAACGAAGTTCCCATCCATAACATCAATGTGGAATCGATCCGCCCCAGCCGTCTCTGATGTACGGATCGCCTCACCTAGATTGGCGAGATCAGCCGCAATGATGGAGGGAGCAATCTCAAGCTTGCGCATAGTTTCGGAAGTGTAACATGGGCGTATACCGGATGCAATAAGCATGCTCGGTTACTCGAAGGGGAGGCAATCATAATGTCCGAAGATAAACCCGGCGTCACGATTTATACCGACGGTGGAGCCAGCCCAAACCCAGGGCCAGGGGGGTGGGGGGGCGTTTTGATTCACGATCAGAGTGGTGTAGTCAAAGAGCTTTATGGAGGTGATCCTCACACCACGAACAACCGGATGGAATTGACCGCCGCGATTCGAGCTATGGAGGCTCTCACTAGTTCGTGTGTGATCCACCTGCATACTGATTCGGAATACCTAAGGCGTGGAATCACTGAATGGCTGCCGAGATGGATCAAACGAAATTGGACACGTGGCAAGAATAGTGACCAGGAGATTCAGAACGAAGATCTCTGGCGAATTTTGGCCAACGTGGTCACCGAGCATGACATCCATTGGGAATGGGTCAAGGGACATTCTGGAGATCAACATAACGAACGTGCAGACTGGCTTGCAACACAGGCTATCCGAGAATTCAGGGCGGATGCTCTCCCGTCTGAATCCTCCGATGCTCAGATTTATCTGGGTGTTTCTGTACGGGGTAATAAGGGCATCTGGGCGGCATTGGTGCGGCATGAAGGGGAAGAAGAAATCCTGATAGGGCAGGAATTGGGAGTTACACCAAATTTGCTCGACCTTATGTCCGCAAGAGAAGCGCTGATAACGCTCCCGGAGCGAATTCACGTACAAATCTTCAGTTATTCCGATTATCTGAGAAATGGTGCGACTCAGTGGATCAAGGGTTGGCAAAAGCGGAACTGGAAGACTAAAGAGGGAAGTCCTGTGAAGAACCGGGATGCATGGCAGGCGCTCGATGAGGAGCTTCGTGTACGGCGCGTCGAGTGGCCTTCGCTAAAGGATGATCCTTATCCCCCAGGTGAATTTGAACAGCTTGAGGAAGCGATCCGGGAGGGGCAACAGGGTTCAAACGAGTCATAGGATTGTAAATCGCCAAGTTATTCCGAATGTTGCAAGCCAGCTAAGGCCGCTTTAAGTTGCCCGCAGCCAGCATGAATATCGATTCCCCGCCTTACCCGAACTGTGCATGGGATTCCATAGGATTCAACAATGTTCACAAATTGGTTCAGATGGTGAGGGTTGGCGGGCTTACCATCATAACCGGATGTTGGGTTTAGCGGAATTAGATTGACATGACAATGCAGTCCTACGAGCAGGTTTCCCAGTGAATGGGCTTGTTTGGCAGTATCGTTTTCTCCGGCAATCGATGCCCATTCAAAAGTAACCCGCCGCCCCGTTTTGGCGATGTAGGCGCGCACTGCGGCCAGAAGATCATTTAGCGGCCATCGTTTGTTGATAGGCAGTAGAGAGGTTCGTTCCTCGTCGGTGGCTGCATGCAAAGAAATAGCTAATTTGACTTGAAGTTCCTCTTCGGCGAACTGATAGATCGCTGGAACGAGCCCAACCGTACTGACGGTAATATGCCTTTGACCAATGTTCAATCCGGTTTCATCAGTTAAGACTCGTATGGTGTTGAGAGAATTCTCATAATTGTGGAAGGGTTCGCCCATCCCCATGAGCACAACATTGCTCAACCGCTCCCCGTCAGCCTCCAGGATGCGGGCCATATGCAGTGCTTGCTCAACAATTTCTCCGTGTGAGAGATTCCGGGCAAACCCCATTTGGCCTGTTGCGCAGAAAACACAGCCCATTGCACAGCCTGCTTGAGTAGAAATACATGCCGTACGCCGCACACCGTCATAAGACATGAGCACAGTTTCAATAAGCTGCCCGTCTGGAAGTTTGAACAAGTATTTGCTTGTTTCGCCGTCTGATGAGTGTAGCTCTTGTACAAGTTCAAGTCGCGTAAGCACTGTCTCGGCTGCAAGTCTCTGACGCATCCTCTCTGGGAGGGTGTACATTCTATCAAAACTATCGACCTTGCGATGATATAACCACTCCCAGAGTTGGACAGCCCGATAGCGAGGCTGATCCCAACCCAGGATCAAAGTAGTTAACTCATCACGGCCCAAATCGGGGAGATACACAGGATCGTTCATCGGGTTAGTTGGCAGATTGTTCAAGGACATCGGCCAAGCTATTGATGTCATCAAGAATTAGATCGGGAGGAGGGAGGCTCTCCTCTGCCTCTTCACGGGTGGAAATCACAGATAAGACCAGGAGCGAATGAAGCCCAATTCGCTGTGCCCCCACGATGTCCGTATCCATTCGATCTCCTACCATGATCGTAGTGGTAGAGTCGGCATTCAATGTGCGCATGGCAACCTGATACATTGTCGAAGCAGGTTTGCCCATCACCAAGGGTTCGCGGTCGGTTGCTGCGGTTAGGGCAGCCAAAATTGACCCTGCACCGGGCACAATGCCATCAGGACTGGGGAACGTAGTGTCTGGGTTTGTGGCGACAAAAGCGGCTTCTCCGTAGCGAATGAGCAGTGTGGCGACCCGAAGCTTTTGATAGGTAACGCTGCGATCCATCCCGGAGACTACAACATCAATATGAGAAGGAACGGTTTCTCCTTCGAAGACTTCAAAATTGGCTTCCTTGAGGGTGTTCTTAATGCCTGCCTCACCGATTACATAGATTCGTGCACCAGGCGAAAAGTGTTCTTGTAAATATGCCGCAGTTACAGTGGCGCTTGTGAAAATCATTCCATCATTTGTCGGAACACCAAACCTGCTTAGTTTCCGCCTCAAATCTTCCGCAGATCGCGTGCCGTTATTTGTGAGCAGCCCCCACTGGATTTTTCGATCTGCAAGCACATCGAAGAAACGCCCTATCCCGGTAACCGGTTCATCAGCGTGATACAGGACTCCGTCACCATCAAGCAGGATTGTACGAATATTCTCAAGGTTCATGGCTGATATTATAGCACTGCATTTGAGTGAGTGATCGTCGGCAGGACTAATTGTGACAAATCGCGCATGTATTATCAGAATTTTCCCCATACACTCGAAGTATCAACAGTGGCAATCAGAGGGCAGGAGGCATCAATAGCAATGGACTTCTGGGTGATTTTCCTTACTGGTCTTACGACAGGCGGTTTGACATGCCTTGCTGTACAGGGTGGGTTGCTTGCTACAGCAATTACCCGGCCTGTCGAAGTCCATCAAGGTCAGAGTGCTGGGCGGGGCCAACGGCGAGCGAAGAAACGACGACAGGTTGAGACCAAAACAGGAATTCAGGTGGCTAGGAATCCCTGGCCGGTTGTCTACTTTTTGGCAGCGAAACTCCTTGCGTATACTCTGCTTGGCGCACTCCTTGGGGCGATTGGTTCCGTTTTTCGCATTACCCCAACAGCGCAGGCAATCATGTTGATGTTTGCTGGCATATTCATGATCCTGACATCGCTTAATATGTTGAATGTGCATCCAGTTTTTCGCCATTTTGCTATTCAACCACCGAAATTTATTACGCGGTTTGTGCGCAATCAGGCAAAGGGGCAGGATGCATTCGCTCCAATCATTCTTGGCTTGATGACTGTCCTCATCCCTTGCGGTACGACACAGGCGATGGAAGTACTGGCGATCAGTACGGCAACACCCTGGCTGGGCGCTTTGATTATGTTCCTGTTTGTGCTTGGGACTTCCCCTACTTTCTTTGTTCTCGGGTTTCTGGCAACGCAACTTCGTGGGCGCTTGCAGACAGTATTTGCACTTGTCGCCGCGCTGCTTGTGCTCGGCATGGGGCTAGTTGCGGTTGATAGTGGCCTCAAGCTGATCGACTCCCCAGTAGCCCCAAGTCGTGTTATTGCAGGGTTGCTTCCTCAACCTGCGACCGTAACTCATGCAAAGGTGGTTGAGGGGGTTCAGGAATTGACAGTGGCTGCAACAGATCGTGGTTATGAACCAAACGTGATGATTGCGGAAGCTGGAATGCCGATCACGCTTACGATGGTGACAGATAGGACGTTTGGGTGCTCACGCGCATTTGTCATTCCGAGTCTCAATGTGCAGGAGATTTTGCCTGAGACAGGTCAGCTTCCAATTCAAATTCCGG
>JAHEME010000135.1 GCA_024643825.1 Chloroflexota bacterium
ATCTCACTTTCTTCCGCTACCTGTGTGAACCCGGCATACAGGACACCTTCGGTGGTTTGGAGTTCTATTGGATGGTTAACCTCGTACACGATCTTCCACCCGTCAGGGAGCATCAGCATATCCCTGAACGGCATCGCTGTGATGTCTGGCTCCAGCGTCCGGACAGGGATCATCGTTTCGGTAGGCAGAGAGGTTGCACCAGCTCCTACCATTGGCAGGCTGGTGGGGATGGGCGGTGTAGTAACCGTCAGTGACGACTCAGGTGACTCAACTATCGCTGTCGAAGCGGGCGTTCTCTCTAGCGGAATACTGCGGCTGGCATCAATGCACCCACCTGCGCTACTCATCACCATCGCCACTATTACTGCGGCTGCGGCGCGTTTGCAGTCTGGCATGCTACACAGCCTTCCTGACGAATGCTCTGAAAACATCATCTTTCCCGGTATTTCTGATACTGAATGGATCACGCTACCATACATCTACTAAACGAGAAGCCGCAAGGTTGATCCCTGCCATTCCCAATCCTGCTTTTTGTAGGCTGGCGCGCTATCGGCAAAATTTCAGGAATGTTATAATGCCGATAGTGTTCTTCTCTGGGAGTAGGCAATTTGTTTGACCAGATTCTAGACCTTGTTGGTCAACCACCGGGCAGCCTGGTCTACCACTTCATCATCTTATTTGCAGTAGAAGCAGCCCTGGCAATGAGTATCGGCCAATGGATGCGAGAGCGTACCCAGGCCACCGGACGACTCACGCTCGGCATTCTGGGGGTCTTCCTCGCCCGGTCGCTGGTTCTGGTTGCCTCTTTGCTCGTGTGGCGTGGATACCTGCCCACAAATGTGCTGCTTCCACCAGTGGAACGGGCGGTGGATACTGCAACGGTGATCGCGCTGGCATGGGCGTTTATCACGATGGACGATCCCGGAATTTTGCGGCGGAACTTCGTGCCGGATGCGGCGGCGGCGGCTCTACTTGGGATGCTGATCGCCGGATTTCTGGGGAGCTACTATACGTGGTTCTTCAGCGCATCGCGCGGGCAGCTATTTAACGGACAGGCGCTGGACATCGCATGGGGTGTTTCCCAGATAGTGATCGCAGCGGCGGGCCTGGTATGGATGCTGACACGCATCCGCTATGTATATGATCCATTCCTTAAAGGGGCGATGCTGATTTTGCTCGGCGCAGCCGCCGGGATTCATCTGGTGAATCCGGCGTTGGGCGATGTGGCAGCAGCGATGCGGGTTGGTCAGATCGTGGTGATGCCGATGCTGGCGGCTGTGGCCTACCGCCATGTGGTCGAGCAACTGCTGCACTGGGACGAATTCGAGCCAAGCCGCCTCACAGAAATCCCGGTGATGCACGCCGCGCCTATCGTGGCAACGCCACCACCCATCAGCCCCCCGCCAGCCGCCGCCGATCCTCCCCCGGAGCCTCTTCAAGAGACGGTGCGCGCCCCGGAGCCGCTGGCAGCCAAGCAAAAGTCCAGCCAGCCAACCGTGCTTGAGATCGTCGATGCGGTGGGGGGATTGTTGAGCACGCTGGATCAACCAGACATCGTGCGGGAGGCCCCCAGAGCCGTGGCGACCGCCCTCCGAGCCGACATCGTGGCGCTGGCAATCGTGGATGAAGAAACACAGCAGGCGGGTGTCGTGGGTGGCTATGACAACATCTCGCAAACATACCTGCCCCAAGCCCTGCTCGAACTTTCCAACCACCCAGGGATCGTCAATGCGCTGGGGAGGCTGCGGCAAATACGATTAACCCGCGACCGTGACTCGCGCGAGTTACGCGATCTGTACGTCCGGTTGGAGATCTCGCACGAAGGCCCGGCCTATATTCAACCGCTGGTCAATGGAGACGAACGGCTGGGTGTGCTGATTATCGGATCGCCGTATTCGGAGCGACAGTTCAGCAACGAGGAACGCAATCTACTGGATCGGCTGGGGCCGTTGGTTACGGCGGCGCTGCTCAACGTAGAAAAGCATGAGTCGCTAAAGGAGCAGGCCAGCAATGATCTCAATGAGGAAGCGGCGCGGCTGCTGACTCTGAGTGATGACCTGACCGCGCGAACATCGGATCTGAATGATGCACGCCGTCAGAATGAGGAGATGAAAGCCTACATTCGTGACCTGCATCACCAGTTGGATGGCGTACCGCAGCAGCAAGAAGCCTCCCGCGAGCAATTACAGGTGCTGGCTTCGGAGCTTGACGAGATGCGGCGTTCGCTAACAGAAGCGACCTCAGAGGTCGATGAACTACGCGGGAAGAACGAGCAACTGCTGCAATCGGCCCTCAACGCCCGGCAGGGAGGTACTGGACGGCTCGAAGGGCTGGTGGCGGAGAACGCCCGGCTCAGGCAGGAGGCGGAAAAGGCAGCCGCGTTGGAAGTGGAGATCGAACGGCTGCGCCAGCAGGGGGGCGGCAGCGGCCCTTTTCGGTCGGCGAGTGAGCAGGTTTTCTACGAACGCCAGTGGGAAGATTCCCGGCTGGCGGCGCAAGCGGAGATCGCTGCGCTGCGTGCGCGGTTGGCGCAGGCTTCGATCAGCCAGCAGGAGGTTGGGTTCCTTCAGGAACAGCTTGCCATCAAAGCCCGTGAGACCATCGGCCTACAGGCGCGGCTCACCGAGGCAACGGCGATTGCCGACGCGCTGCGTGAACAGCTTTCGGATGGGAGTCTCAACGTTCATGGGTTAGAGGCTATGCAAGCGCGCGTCGCGGCACAGGCCGCCCAGATTTCGGGACTTAAGAATCAACTGGTACAGGTAGAATCGGCTCGAATCGATCCGGCGGCCCTGCAAGCCGAAGCCAGCATGAATCAGGCTGACCGCGAGGCGATGAATCAACTAGAGAGCCAGCTCCGCGAGCGTACGGCACTGGTCAATAACCTCGAAACTCAACTGGCGGATAAGGCGCGCGCTGTCACCGAGCTTCGGGGGCATATGGCAGAGGTGGAGGCTTCGCTTCAGAACCTGGAGCGTCAGTTCTCGCAGAAAACGGAGGAAGTCACCGAGCTTCAAAACCGGCTGGGCGATGCCCGAATGCAGGCGCAGGAACGGATCGCCGCGCTGGAAGCTAGCCGCGAAGAAGGGGCCGAACTGGATGAGATGCGCGTCAAAGTTCTGGAAGCAGAACTGGCGGAACGGTCGGCAGCGACTGAGGTGCTCGAACAGCAGCTTCATGCCAGTACCGATGCGATGAACGCGCTGGAACGCCAACTCAGTGACACGCGCTTCGCGGTGGATGCGGCGATCTCGGACGCGCGGCAGATTGACTCCCATGACGAGGTGATTGCCTCGATTGCGCAGGAACTGCGAACGCCAATGAGTTCGATCATGGGGTACACCGATCTGCTGCTGCGGGAATCGATTGGGATTCTCGGATCGCTGCAACGGAAATTCCTTCAACGAGTGAAGGCCAACACGGAACGCATGGGTGCGCTGCTGGATGACCTGATCCGAATCACAGCTATTGATACCGGGCGGCTGGAACTCGAACCTGAGAAGATCGATGTGACGTATGCCATCGAAGAAGCCTTGATGAACGTCGCTAACCAGTATCGCGAGAAGGGGTTGGTCCTGCGGCTGGCGCTGGCAGAACAACTGCCGCCTTTGACAGCGGATCGCGACGCGATCTTGCAGATGATCGGCCACCTGCTCTCGAATGCGGCGCTGGCTTCCCCGGTAGAGGGGGAGGTTGAACTGCTGGTAGCAGCCCGGCGAGATACTGTCCCGCATAATGGCGGCGATGTAGAGACGCAGTGCCTGTACCTTTCGATTGAGGATTCTGGTTCTGGCATTGCGCCCGATGACTTCGAGCGAGTCTTTGCTCGCAAATACCGGGCAGACAATCCGCTGATCGAGGGGCTGGGGGATACTGGAGTCAGCCTATCGCTAGCGAAAGCTCTGGTCGATGCACATGGCGGGCGCATCTGGTTGGACAGCACCCCGGAAAGTGGGACGATCTTTCATGTGGTGCTGCCGCTTGAACCGCTGCCTGAGGATTCACGGTGAGACGGCAATCGTCGATTCAGCAAGCTCTGACTGGCCTAGCTATTGTGCTGGTGATCGCCGCCACCCTCCTGGGTGGCGTATTTCTAGCCTTTCGGGATACGGATCGGGCGGAAACGCTGGCAGGAGAATTGGAAATCACAGCGCCGATTCGCACGGCAACATCGCAGATCGACACCACGACTGAACCATCGAAACCCACGCCAACACCGAGAAGTTTCATCCCGACCGTGATTGTGCTCCCAACCAGCACGGTAACTAGAGCGACCGAGGAAGCTAAGTGCCCACCGCCGGATGCGTGGCTGCCTTATCTTGTGCAAGAGGGCGAATCGCTTCAAGCGATTGCCATGCGCTATGGGCTGACGGCAGAGCAGATGGTCACGGCGAACTGCCTCGAAAGCGAGGCAGTAGCCGCAGGGGATCGGCTGGCTGTGCCGCCGACGGAACCGATCTTCAGCCCAACGCCGCGCCCTACGAGGGCTGTTCCCATCCCAAGCATAATCTCGCCGACGCATGCTCCCGCCACGCCTGACGCGACAGGCACACAGACAGCCACCGATGGGGCCTGCACGAACCCTGATTCGGTGATCGGTTCGCCGGGTGTGGGTGCATCGTTGCAGGGAGTGGTTGCATTTCGGGGGTCGGCGCGTGTGCCGAACTTCTCGTTCTACAAGCTGGAAATCCGGGCGGAGGGAACATCAACCGCCGCCGGGTTTATCACCTTTGTGACCAGCACCTCACAGGTCAGTAATGGCGTGCTGGGCGAACTCAATACCGTCGCCTTCCCCAATGGGAGCTACTGGATTCGGCTGGTGGTGGTGGATACGACCAGTAACTATCCTGAACGGTGCTCGATTCTGTATACGATTGATAACTGACTGATCCCCCCTGCCCTCATGACACCAGGGAAGCCGGCAACCGGAGGTTGCTTGGGCTGGTCCAACATTTCCTCAAGGAGCGAACGATGCGCCTCTCCCAACATTTTGGCCGCACTCTGCGCGAGGCTCCTGCCGATGTGCCTATAGCCGGGGCTGCGTGGCTGATGCGCGCGGGAATGATCCGTGCAAGCACACCGGGTGTGTGGAGCTATCTGCCGCTGGGAGAGATGGCTATCAACCGCCTGGAAACGCTGCTCTCTGAGGAGCTAGAGAGCTTTGCCGCAGAAGAGGTTGATCTCCATGAGGAAGCATCGCTTGATGGACTGGTGGATCGGGAAGTCGAAAGCTACAAAGACCTCCCACGCACGTTGTTCCAGACTCGCCGGGAGGGGATATCTGACAACAATGGGTTGATTGCTCTACGCGAGCAACGGGTTCACCAATCGTTGAGTCTGCAAATGGGCAACGATCACTGCCGGGATGCGGTTCAACAACTGCATCATCTGCATCTGGCGTTCTTCGCACAATGCGGACTGCCCGTTCTGATTGTGAATGCGGAAACTGGGGCAACCACGTTTGCGCTGCCCCATCCGCAGGGGCACGAGCAGATCGCCCACTGTCCCGAATGCGGGATTCTCTCGATGCTGAACACTGCTGCCTTTGACCGGGGTCAGCCTGCCTCCGAGCCAGCACGTCCGCTGGAGAAAGTCGCCACACCGGACTGCAAGACGATTGCCGATCTATGCGCGTTTTTAGGCGTGGAGGCGCAACAGACGCTCAAGGCGGTGTTTGTGACGCTTGATGCAGGGGAAGCAACCGAGCAAACCGCCCTTGTGATGCTGCGCGGCGATCTGGATGTGAGCGATGAGAAGGTCAAGGCAATCACCGGGGCAGGCACAATGCAACCTGCCACTGAAGCGGAGATCAGGGAACGAATCGGAGCAACACCCGGCTATGCCAGCCCGATTGGAATTCGCGAGGATGCGCTGGTGATCGTGGATGAGTCGATTCACGGGATGGCAAATTTTGTTACCGGAGCGAATGAGGCGGACGTGCATTATAGGAATGCTAACTATCCGCGCGACTTCGCGGCGGGGATGGTGGTAGACATCGCACTGGCGTACCCCGGCGCAGGTTGCCTGCGCTGTGATGGTGTGCTCATGGTGGAACCTGCGGCGATTCTCGGCAGGACTACGATGAAAACCTTGAAAGCGACCTATCTGGATGCCAGCGGAACCGAGCAACCCGTCATCGTAGGAAGCACGCAGATCGCACTGGATCAGGTGGTGTGCGCGATTGCTGATCTCCATCATGATGAGCACGGCATTGTATGGCCGGAGCCTGTCGCGCCGTACCCGGTGCACATTGTCTGTATTGCCAAGAGTAATGAGGCCGTTCGCGCTGCAGATGGGTTATACGAGGAGCTTCGAGGGGCAGGATTCCTTGTGCTGTATGATGATCGAAATCTAAGCCCCGGCGTGATGTTTGCCGATGCGGACCTGATTGGCATTCCTCTGCGGATCACGATCAGCCCCCGCAGTCTGGAAAACGGGGGCTATGAGATCAAATGGCGGCAGCAGGATGAACGGACTATTCTTCCGGTGGCTGACGCTTTTTCCGTGATCGGCGTTTGGCTGGCGAGGGGGCTTCCTCCGGGATAATGGTCTCCTCCTGCGAGGAGATAGTCTCCTCTTCCGAGGGGATAGTCTCCTCTTCCGAGGGGATAGTCTCCTCTTCCAGCAGTTCCGGTCTCTCATGCTCGCGCGTGGGTGCGCTTCCATATTTGCTTGCACTCTCCGCCGCGTTCCTATGCCCTATGAAGTAGTACCAGCCCCCTCCACCCAGCACCAGCACGCCCACCGCCATCAACAGATAGGGAAGAATTGCTGCGAAACCCTGAGGTCTGAAATCAGCGGTGGTGGGCAGGGTGGGTTCTTGCGGCCCTGCCTCCTCCGTAGCAGGTGGAGCGACTTCCACGACCTGCGAGGGAACGGCGGCTACTTCGGCAGACGTATCAGTAATCTGAGTGGTAGGCTGCGCTTGTGGTACGGCTGTGTCTGTGGGCAGCGGAGTCTCAGTAGGAACTTCGGTGGGGGTTTCGGTCGGTTGGGCCTGCGCTGTTTGTGTCAGCGCGGCATTCGGATCGGGTGTTGGCGGCTCTCCCCCCGCCTCAACTGTCACGCTGGGAGGCTGCTCGTCCACCGCGTTAGGGATGCCATCTTCCACGAGGAGCCAGGGCGATCCGCCGATCAGACAGCCGACCGCCGGATCGTTGCAGTCTGCCCCCGCAACGGCGACGCGATAGACACCTCCCTGCGGCTGCACGGCCCATTGATTCCCGTGAATATCGAGAAGCACCGCCTGCGTGGTACGG
>JAHEME010000136.1:0-4179 GCA_024643825.1 Chloroflexota bacterium
CGACGCGGCAGCCCCGCAGCACGTCGAAACGGCTACCTTCGCGCTTGGTTGATTCTGGGGCCCCGACTCCCAGTTTGGGAGTATCCCCGGAGTCATACGGACACGAGTAGGGTACGC
Organism: Chloroflexota bacterium; assembly: GCA_024643825.1. GTDB lineage: Bacteria > Chloroflexota > Anaerolineae > Aggregatilineales > UBA3940 > JAHEME01. The sequence continues at coordinate 118 of JAHEME010000136.1, forward strand.
GGGTGGCACAGTTCCAAACCCGACCTATCACAGCATGTTCGATCACAGCGAATCCGTGCAGATAGACTTTGACCCGGCGCGTATATCGTTTGAAGAACTACTGTCGATCTTCTGGGGAAGTCACCGGGCATCACGCCCGGCATGGAGCCGACAGTACATGTCGGCAGTGCTGACCTCGAACGCTGCACAAAAGGAAACCGCTTTCCGCCTCAGAGAAACTCTGATGCGCGAGCACGGGGAAATTCACACGGAGATTGCCCCGTTAGGCGCGTTCACACTGGCAGAGGACTATCACCAGAAATATGCGCTGCGCCATCAGCGTGAGCTAATGCGAGAGTTCACGACGATCTACCCAACCACCAGGGAGTTGATCTCCTCGACGGCAGTAACACGTGCCAATGGATTCTCCAGCGGATATGGAACGACCGCCCTATTCGATGCCGAAATTGAATCGTACGGCCTTTCCTCCGAAGGGCAGAACACCCTGCGGATGCTTATCAGGCGCTACGAAAAGTAATCCTCTTTGGAAATCAGGCAGGCTTCTCGTATAATGCGCAACGTTCCTTGACGTTCGTTACGCTGGGTAGCTGTATCCAGTAAATGAATGGATACATGAGATGCCAGACCCCAACTTTGATCATGCGCTCCTGATTGGTCAGAAACTTCGAGAAGTGCGTCAGAAAAAACAAATCAGTCTGCGTGGGCTTGCCCGGCAGGCTGATATCAGCCCCAGCATGCTCAGTCAAATTGAAACCGGCAAGGCATATCCATCTGTTCGGTCGATCTATAGCATTGCTGAGGCACTGGATGTTCCCGTAGACTATTTCTTTCCGGGGGCAGAGAGACGTACTTTCGCCCCTTACGATCTCGACTCTAAGCTAATCCCTGCCCTGACTACCAGTGAGATGCGGTTGGAGAGTAGCAAAGATAGCATGCTCATGCTCGACAATTCGCTGAACGGGCCTCCGGCAGCCGTAGTGCATGCAAATGCCAGACCTACAATTGAACTGAGTGGTGGAGTCATATGGGCGCGGCTTACGGAGGACCCTGAGCCAGGCAGTGAGTTTCTAGAGATCACCTATGGGTGTGGGGCAAGTTCCGGGGCGTCCATGTCGCGGCACGCGGGCAGAGAATTTGGTATGATTCTCGAAGGGGAACTGACCATTCAACTCGGCTTTGAAACCTATCAACTTACCGAAGGCGACAGCATTGTATTTGATTCATCAACCCCACATCGGCTTAGTAATGAGGGTTCCGTGCCCATGCGTGCCCTCTGGATCGTGATGGTTCGAGATCGCTAGGGATGGTTACATCATGGGATTGCACTCTATCATGATCAGGTCGTCCCAGGTCACATTGGCTCTGCCCTTTTGCCCTCAGTGTTCAACCGCTCCATCAATCAGCAAACGTCCATTCTCCTTTTCGGAGCTACCTTTCATTAGAGAATGCACATTATGACAGACTCATTTACAGCCAATGATGACGCACAGCCTCTTACTGAAACCTTGAAAGAGGAACTGGAGACAGAAGTCTCCAATCGGAATTACCTGAATAGCATTCTCCAATCGATGATGGACGCACTCATTGTGCTCCATCCTGGCACAATGATTCGGACGGTCAATCCAGCTTTGCTGAAAATGCTTCACTATACCGAAGCGGAATTGGTCGGGCAGCCAATCGATAAGATCGTGATGGGCAAGATCGCTTCTCTGAAGAAGCTAGCCGGGCTATCTGAAAAGACACTTATCACGAAAGAGGGCCAACAGATTCCTGTGGCTCTTACAGCGACATGGCTACACGATCAGGCAGGCAAGCCAGATGGCATGGTTTGTGTAGTGCACAATAGCCCCGAACCTCAGCTCCGGTTGATTACGACAGCCCTGGATCAAAGCTCAGATATCGTGATGATCACCGACCGAGACAATCGGATCGTCTATGTAAATAAACAGTTCTCAGAAACATACGGGTTTCTCCCGGATGAGGTGATCGGACAGACACCACAAATTCTTAGTTCAGAAGAAACACCATCAGAATTGCTGATGGATATGCTCGCTACACTGAGCAGCGGCAAAGTGTGGCGCGGGCAAGTCCAGAGCAAACGGAAAGACGGAAGCACCTTCTGGGGAACGAAAACAATCTCACCAATCCATGATCCTTCCGGCAATATCACCCATTTTCTAGGATTAGAAACAGATAATTCCAGACACACGAAATCAGAAGATCAACTACGCAAGCTTTCCAGCGCAGTGGAACAAAGCGCCAGCATGATCATGATTACGAATTCTGAGGGAACCATCGAGTATGTAAATTCAAAGTTCTCTGATGTGACTGGCTATTCACACGAGGAAGCGCTTGGTCAGAAATCCAGCCTCCTGAAATCGGATGAAACGGCTGAGGCCATCTACGAAAGGCTGTGGGATACGCTCAGAGATGGAAATGAATGGCGAGGCGAAATGCCTCATCGCAAAAAGAATGGGGATCTATTCTGGGTGCGAATGTCACTCTCCACCATTCGAGATAACGAGGGAGCGGTCACGCATTTTCTGAGCGTGGAGGAAGATATCACGCTGCAAAGGGAGTCAGAAGATGCTTTGCTTGCAAGCGAGGAGCGATACCGGAATCTGTTTGACAGACTTCCCATTGGACTGTTTCGTACAACACCAGAGGGAAAGTTCCTCGATGCAAATCTGGCCTTAGCCCAAATGCTGGGGTATTCAGAACGAGAAGACATGTTTTCAATTGGTATTGCCGATCTCTATGAAAACCCTTCTGATCGCGAGGAATCGCTGAAACTGATCAATCAACAAGGATCTGTTACCGATCACTACGTAAAACTACATACGAAAACTGGGCAGCCCATCTGGGTTCAAGAGCATGCACGGGCTGTCTACGATGAGACTGGAAACCCTGTGTACTACGAAGGATCAGTTCAAGATATCACCTTACGCGCGGAAGTTGAACTTGCTTTGATGAAGAGTGAGCATAAGTATCGAGAACTGGTTGACCAGGCATCAGATGGCATTCTCGTGAGTGGTGAGGAAGGCAGGCTGCTTGAGGTGAATGGCAGCGGTTGTGAGTTATTCGGCTACAACCGTGACGAACTGCTGGCTTTGCAAATCACCGATTTAATCCCGATCAGTGCTCTTTCAGAAGAGGCAATCCATTTTATCGAACTGCCCCCGGGTCAGATCATTCGCTTTGAACACCAATATCATCGTAAGGACGAAACCTTACTTGATCTTGAGATCAATGCCAAAGGGTTGCCAGACGGGCGTGTTCAATCGATTGTGAGAGATATTACCGCTCGCAAAAACATTGAGGCTGCTGAACGTAAGCAGCGAATCCTGGCAGAGGCTTTACGAGATAGTGCCAAGGCCATTAGCAGCACACTCGCGATTGGTGAGGTGCTGGACTACATTCTCGAAAACGTCCAAAAGGTTGTAACCCACGATGGCGCCAATGTGGTTCTATATCAGGATGACTCAGCCAGGATCGTGCGGTCAAGTGGTTATTTCAGTGAACAGGCAGATGAGCAATTGGAAACACCCGAATTCAATTTCCTGGAGCGTAAGATATTCTCGGTGATGGCAGAAACGGGGAATCCATTGGTTATTAGCAGCACTGCTCAATTTGAAGGCTGGGTACCACTGGCTGGTGAGGCAGAGTGGGTATGCTCCTATCTTGGAGCGCCGATCATCTATCATCAAGAGATCATTGGTTTTCTTAATCTTGTCTCTGCTGCCAACAATGCTTTTTCAGACAATGATGCAGAGCATCTAAAGTCCTTTGCAGACCAGGCAGCTCTCGCAATTCGCAATGCACAAATTTTTGAAACCGAGCGCAAGGAGCGAGTAGTTGCCACTACTTTGCGCAAGACCGCTGAGACGCTGGCTCAATCGATCCGGTTGGGAGAAACATTAGAGAGCGTACTGAATCAACTTGAGCAGATCGTCCGTTATGATCAGGCATCTATTTCTCTCCTCCAAAATGACCAGTTCCAAGTTGTAGCTGCGCGCGGATTTCCTAATCTTGAGGAGTTGCTTCAGCACAAGTCCACATATG
>JAHEME010000136.1:4189-7256 GCA_024643825.1 Chloroflexota bacterium
GTGACCATCCTGTGATCGTGCAGGATACTCTGACCGACCTACGCTGGGATGCTCGTGTTGCCTATGGGTCTGAGGTTCGTAGTTGGGTGGGGCTTCCCCTGGTCGCATCAGATATGTGCCTGGGAATGCTCACAATTGCGCGGCGTACACCGGGGGTCTTCCGCGAGGATGATCTAGAGATCATCCGCGCGTTCACGCAGCAGGCAGCCGTTGCTGTGCGCAATGCAAATATCATTGAGCATCTTGATGACAGCCTGATGAATTTACATCAGGCTCAGGAACATCTGCGCCGCAATGCCCGGTTATCCGCTGCCGGTGAGATCGCAGCGGGCGTAGCTCATCAGATTAATAATCCTCTAGCAGCCATCATGGGCAGAATCTATCTTCTGGAAAGAGAGCTTACGCAAGATCATCCTGCGATGATCTCGATTGTTGCTATCAAACGGGCCGCTTATCGTGCCGGAAGCGTAGTCCAACGTATGCTAGACCTCGCCCGAGATCGGGAGTATGTGTTTGAGGAACTCAATCTCAACGAGTCTGTTCGCAGCGCGATTTCTCTCATTCATGCCCAATTCGAATCCGATCAGATCCATCTCGAAACCGAGCTTGCCCCAAACTTACCTTCTATTGAAGGCAGCGATCAGCATCTCCAGGATGCCTGGTTGAATATACTACTCAATGCGAAGGATGCGGTATCTGGACTGAACACACGTGGCACAATTCGTGTGACATCAAGCTGGATCGAAGCAAGCAAGGAAGTGGAGATACTCATTGAAGATAACGGGCCAGGAATCTCCAAGGAAGCGGCGAACTCGATCTTCACTCCGTTCTTTACAACTAAAGAACATGGTACAGGGCTTGGACTGGCTATTGTGCATGAAGTGATTACGCGACATAACGGTTCGATAGCGGTTGACAGCGAAGAAGGAAAAGGGACGCGCTTTACTATCTTGCTGCCGCTGCGTCAGGGTCAGAATAAGTCTGTGTTGCAACCAGACACTACCAGCATACCTTATCCTTGAACTATCGGATTACGTGTGGTATTTGTATATGGGTAGCCATGCAGAAGTTATGCTGATCATGAGCCATATCCAAACCTGAAGTGGGTAAATAAGGTTGGTATGCGCTGTGTTCCCATTGATCCTGGCACGAATCTGGTGAAGGTCTGGTCCTTCATTTTCGTGCTTCTTCCATCTCCAATTTAACTTCTGTACACAGCTATTGCAATACATAATGGAATCATGTTGCTGCAGATTAGGCACTGAATGGGTGGTGTAGAATCAAAGGCTGCATGTATTTTTTCTCCGATTAGGATGAGAATCTCTATGGTTCATATTTTAGTTGTTGATGATGATTCTGATGTCCCAGAGACAATTCGGGCAATTCTTGAAAGAGAAGGGCATGATGTAAGTATTGCGGCAAATGGGCAAATCGCGCTCGATCTGCTTGAGTCAACCAGATACGATTTGATCGTACTGGACATTATCATGCCAGAGTTGAGCGGGATCGAGGTGTGTAGGCGGATTCGGGGGAATCCGTTTACAGCGAAGATTCCGATACTCTTTCTTACAGCGAAAGGAAGGGTGTCCGATATTGCTCTGGGGCTTGATGCGGGTGGGGATGATTATTTGGTAAAACCGTTTGATCTTGTGGAACTCCCGGCTCGCATACGCGCACTCTTGCGGCGTGCCCCAGGGAATGCACTTGACCCGGAGGGTGAGTTCCTGCTTGCTGGCGGTTTGAAATTGCGAGTGGGACAACCGGAAGCACTGATTGATTCTCAAGCGTACAGCTTGACCGCTATTGAACATCACTTACTCTTCACTTTGATGTCGAGTGCAGGCTACCCTGTCTCGAACGAAACTCTTCTGCAAACGGTATGGGGCTATCCAGCGGGCGCTGGCAACCCCAACGTTGTTCAGGTTGCAATCAAGAGGCTTCGTGACAAGCTGGAACCAACCCCTGAAGCCCCACAATATATCCTCAGTGTACGCGGTGAAGGATACATGATACCCAGTTAAGACTGCTTCCCAGCAGCTACCTCAGGTGAAAAGGATGCCCTCCATCGGCATCCTTTTCCTGTCCCCACGCCCTTCTGTCCAAATTGTCAGCTTTTGTAAGCAAATCCCTCGACTGACCATGCTATGCTATCTCCAGTTCAAGAGATCATGGCACTCTTGTTAGAGTGCAAACCCAGAAGTAGAAAATAGTCGATGCATACCATGCCCTACAAACTGGTTGACACAATGTCTCAACAATCTATCGTCAATTCAGGAGATGCTGAACTCGAAGTGCTTGTCAGATCGTTGCAGAACGCAATTGCATTCACCGGGCATGAATCGATGAGTAAGCTCACGATACTGCGCATTGCAGTGGAGAAACTACGCCGCGAAATTGATGGCCCCCTGACGCAGGGACAGCTAGCCACTATCGAAGTAGTAGAGGCGACGATCTCTCAAATGACACACATTTCGCAAACCTACATGGATATGGCGCGCATAACGGAACCCGAACTCAAAGTTCATCAACGATTTGTAAATCCAATGCGCGAGATTTTCTCACTCCTCCAAACCCAATATAGTGACTGGCTGGATGCGAAACAGCAGACCCTGACGGTGAAATGCAGCAATCCGAACCTCCTGGTCTGGGCGGACAAGTCATTGTTGCTGAGTGTATGCGAGAATCTGCTCTCGAATGCCATCAAATATGGTGAGCAAGAGGGGCAAATCGTAATCGAGATCACAGACCGTGGTGCAAAAGACCAGATATCGATCTGGAATAGTGGTCAGGGTGTCCCCAAAAATCAGTTCGATGATATTTTCGACCGTTTTTTTGTGGGTGACATATCCGTAGATGGCAATGGGATTGGACTCTATTTGGCTCGGCAGATCGTAGAAGCGCATGGCGGGAATCTATGGGTTGAGTCCCAGGAAGATAGCTGGGCGAATCTAATCTTCACTCTGCCAAAGAGGGGGAGCTGTGTTAGCTGTTAATGATTTTTACGGTAGCAATAGGGATAGGGATTTCATGGGAACTATACTTATCGTGGATGATAGCCCAACAGCAC
>JAHEME010000137.1 GCA_024643825.1 Chloroflexota bacterium
GGCGCTCCCCCGAATGCCGGGAGACAGCCGGGAGTTTTCTTCTCCCCGGCAGGGGATGCCTGTGATCCGGTATGAAGCGGTACGGCCCACGAAAGACGGTCGCCAACTGAATGTCAACTTTTCGACGGCGGCCCTGAAAGATGATGACGGCGAGATCACGGGCTTCATCGTGATCGCCGAAGATGTGACTCATAACAAGCGGGCGGCGCTGTTTGACCACACGCTTCAGAGCATCACCACCGCGCTATCGCAGGCGGTTACGCCACAAAACGTCGCGGAGATCATCGTCAGCCGGATCGCTGCGCCGCTGGGTTCGCACGCCTGTGCCGCCATCGTTCTCTCGGAGGACGGGCAATCGGTTGAACTGCTGGATTCGTACGGGCTGGGCGTGAGTCTGCCCTCCTGCTTCCCCCTCGACACCCCTGACCCGCTGATCGACTCGGCACGAACGGCGACCTCGATCTGGCTGAGTACGGAGGATGAGTATCGACGTTACTACCCGATGTCACAGGACATCTTCCAGCAGTACGCCTCAAGCCATGCGCTGGCGTGTGTGCCGATGATTGCAGGGAAGCGCACGCTGGGAGCACTGGGGATCAGCTTTGCGGAAGGGCGCAGCTTTGATCATCTGGAGCGCACCTTCCTCGAAGGCGCTGCCCAGCAATGCGCACTGGCCCTTGACCGTGCCCGCCTCTACGAAGCGGAAGCGCAGGCACGACGCGCGGCGGAACGGGCAGACTTGCTCAAAGTACAGTTCCTGGCGATGATCTCGCACGAGCTGCGCACCCCACTCACCTCGATCAAGGGGTTTGCCAGCAGCCTGCTGGCGACGGACGTGATCTGGGACGAGACGCGGCAGCGCGAGTTCATCGGGATCATCAGTGATGAGTCAGATGCGCTAACCGACCTGATCGATCAACTGCTGGATTTCTCCCGGATCGAATCGGGCACGCTGCGAATTGTGAAGGAACCGGTCTCGCTGATCGCGATTCTGGAAGATGCCCTACCCCAGCTTCGCGCACTGACCCTCAACCACCTGCTGCGGGTGAATGTGCCCCCAACGCTGCCGCTGGTGGACGCCGACCGCAGGCGCATCGGGCAGGTGCTGACCAATCTGGTAGGCAACGCGACTCGCTACGCCCCCAGCCTGACCGAAATCTGGATTACCGCGTATGCCGAAGATAACATGATCTGTGTGGACATCACAGATGAAGGCCCTGGGATCGCGCCCGAAGACCGGGAGCGCGTGTTCGAGCCGTTCCGACAGGGGACGAGTCAGGATCGGGGAGAGAGCAAGGGAGTCGGACTGGGGCTGGCGATCTCACGCGGGTTAATCGACGCGCATCACGGGCGGATCTGGTTCCGCGATCCACCGCCGAAAGTCGGGACGGTGATCTCGTTTGGCCTGCCGGTTTGCTCCTCGGAACGGCTGCACGGCAGCGGGGAGCCGGAGATCGTTTGATGACTCATATTCTAATTGTGGAAGACGAAGCGAATATCCGCCGCCTGATCTCGGTGAACCTGAACGCACGCGGCTTTGCGACTCAGGAAGCAAGAAGCGCAGCACAGGGCCTGAAGATGCTCCACGCTTCCGTGCCACACGCGATGATTCTGGATGTGAAACTGCCGGACATGAGTGGATGGGATTTGCTGGACGAGATCGTTAATGACGAGGCTCTGCCCATGATCCCGGTGATTGTACTGACCGCACAAGTGCTGGAGAATGATGGGAATTCGCTGCGCTACCCGAATGTGCGGGATGTGATCTACAAACCGATCTCCGGGATCGACCGCCTGATGCAGGCAGTACATCAGGCGATTGGGGATGGTCGGTCAGGCGAGGAAGCCTAACCTCACCCCTTTTCCCTGGAAATATGACCATGCGTGCACGATCTCACCACGCTGGATGGGACGAACTTCGTGCCGAACCATCGTTATCACCGCGCATCTCGCGCCGAAGATCATGATGGCCCCGCCTACGGCCTCTCAACCATCTGCCCCATGCTACCGACATCGTAACCCGGAAGCTCCCTCACCGCCGCACGGAATGCCCCATCATGCAGCAGATCGAGCAGCGGAGCTAACACGTCGCTCTGGTAGTGTTCGCGCGGGATGACCAGATCGTACCCCCTCAGCCGGAGCGCCTGCGCCGCTCCCCCTACACCCGCTGCATACGTGACATCACCCGCAGCACGAGCAGGATCGAAAGCCCGTCCAGAACCAGCAGCGTCCACTCGATGGGAGTCGCAGTGAAGCGGAAGAGACCTACACCCAGCGCCATGATCTGCGTCACCACAAACACCCCGGCATGAGAAAGCACCGTGAATCGCCAACCTTTCCACGGGGCGGATTCGCGCCGCTGCTGGCTGTATGTCTCCCAGTTGAGGCCCGGCATGCCAGGCTCCATGTGAGTGCGGATATAGATGCCAATATCGGCAATGCGCGCGTCGTTCTGCGCCCAGCCCAGCGCCAGGAACATCGCCAGCGGCGGGTAGATCAGGGCCACCGCACCCGTCGTGATCCCCACTCCGAGGAACACTCCAGCGATGGTCAGTGCCACTGAGAGCATCTGCTGCCGAATTTCGATGCGCTTCAAAATCTCGCTGCGTAAGGCATTGTATTCATGGCTTGCATCTAACATGGGTCACTCTCTTTAATAAACGGAGGATTTGTGTGCTTTGCGGTGAATCGTTTTTTCCATTCTTTTGATGAAGGAAGAATCATCAGGCAGCACCCCACCAGCGTGGTACTTGTTTAAGTGTCTACCTCATGAGAGAGTCTTACGTTCCACGACCTCCCCCATCTTCTCCACGTCATAACCGGGCAGCGCCGCCACCGCCGCACGGAATGCCCCATCATGCAGCAGGTCGAGCAGCGGAGCTAACACGTCGCTCTGGTAGTGTTCACGGGGAATGACGAGATCGTAGCGTTCCCAGCCAACCGGCACGAAGTCGAGTTTCAATGCGCGCGCCGCCGCCCGCACGCCGAGTCCGCAATCGGCTGTGCCGCTGGCGACGGCAGCCGCCACCGCCAGATGGGTGTACTCCTCACGGTCATAGCCCTGCACGGCAGCCGGATCGATGCCGCGCTGTGAGAGTTCGTAGTCCAGCAGAATGCGCGTCCCGGCCCCGCGCTGGCGGTTGACGAAGCGCAGGCCCTCCCCCACAAGGGATTCAAATCCGGTTACCCCTTTGGGATTGCCGGGCATGACGATCAAGCCCTGCTCGCGGTTGACGAGGGTTATCAACACTACATCGCAATCCGGGAGATACTGATCGATGTAGCGCCAGTTATAGTCGCCCGTGTCGGGGTCGAGCAGATGCGCCCCGGCGAGGTGCGCCTCGCCACGCTTCAGGGCCACCAGCCCGCCGAGACTCCCCACATTGGCAGACGAGAGTCGCCGCGCCGGGGTGCGTTCGGCGAGAAACTGAGCCAGTAGATCGAGCGTCATATCATGCGAGCCAATGGCGACGATGGTGCGAGCGATCTCGGCGGGCTGGCGGTACAGATGCACGGTCACCGCCCCGCCCGCGTCGAGTCCCTCCGAGAAGCGCGGGATGCGCACAATGCCGTCAGCGCGCACCAGCGAGGAGATCACGCCCGCTCCGCGTGATAGCGGGGTCGCGATGACGCGCTCACCGACCTGCCCCACGGTGACGCGCATATACTCGTCATCGCCTGTGGGGGACATCACCTTGCGGCTGATGATCGCATCCAGCGTGGGCGGCTCAGCAGGCGGCAGCCCCAGCCAGTGCCGGATCAGCGGCTCGATGAAGATTTCCCCGGTCAGCGCCGCCGAGACGGGATAGCCGGGTACGCCGATCACCGGCGTGGGCGATTCCTCCAACATGCCAAAGATCACCGGGTGGCCGGGCCTGACGGCGACGCCATGCACTAGCAGTTCGCCCAGATCGGCGATGACGTGCGCCGTGTAATCTTCGCTGCCTGCACTCGAACCCGCATTGACCAGCACCAGATCGTGCGTGTGCGCGGCTTCGATCACCGCCACGCGGATTGAGTCATAGTCATCGCGCACGATGGGCCAGCGCGTCGCCTGCCCACCCCACGACTCGATCTGAGCAGCGATCACCAGACTGTTGAATTCGATGATGCGGCCCGGCTGCGGATCGTGCAGTTCGGAAGGCGAAGGGCCTTTCGCCCCTACAACATCATCGACTGAGACCAGTTCCGAGCCAGTGGGGATCACGGCGACGCGGGGTTTGCGCCTCACAGAGATCACTGCATGACCGCTCCCCGCCACAGCGCCGAGATCGACGGGGCGCAGCACGTGATTCGCGGGCAGCACCAGTTCAGTCGCCACCATATCCTCGCCCATCGGACGAACATGCTGCCACGGCGCAACGCTGGATCGGATCACCAGCGCACCGGGCAAGTCGCCATTCTGCACGTTCTCGATCATGATCACGCTATCCGCCCAGGGCGGCATGGCATGACCCGTGTTCACGGCCTGCGCGGGGCGTTCGGTTCGTTCGATGTCGGCGTGATCATCGATCTGAGTCAGGGTAATCGGGCTGGTCTCGGATGCGCCCTGGGTATCGCGCGAGCGCACGGCATACCCATCCATCGCGCTGGCGTGATAATGCGGCGCGCTGATCGCCGCCCAGACGGGCGCGGCGGTGACTCGTCCCAGCGCGTCGGAGAGAGGCACATCCTCGCCGGGGAACGGATCGGCAAGACCCGCGTCGATCAGGGCGGCGTTCAAGCGGGCGAGGGCTTCGTCCATCGGCAGGTCTTCGAGATATACGCTGCGCTTAGGATTCATCTTCGCGCACCTGTGCATCCAGCCCTTCGAGGAAGGCGCGGATTGTACCGAGGTAGCGATCTCGATCCGGCTCCCACAGTTCGTGACTGGAGCCGGGGAAGACGAGCGCCATCGCCTGGGATAGATGGACGAGATACTCGGTGACATCGTCGGCGCTGAGGAGCGATCCGGGCTGATCGCCGCGCAGCAGCAGCACGGGCACATTGATCACAGGGAGGTCGGCCCAGAGGAGGAGTTCGCCGGAGTCGCGTTGGAGGGCTTCCAACACGGGCCGGGGGGCACGCCCCGCCATTTGTTTGATCCAGCCGGGTTCGAGGGTCGGGTAGCGCGCGGGGTAATCGCCGAGGATCATGCCTGCCACGCGGCTGCTGTTGAGGATTGTATAGCCCAACGCATAGGGAACGCCTATCGAATACCCCATCAGGCAGAAGTCTTCCACGCCGCTGGCGTCGATCACCGCCTCGATGTCGCGGATGTGATCGACGAAACGATAGCCCTCATCCGAGGGTTCGCTCTGACCGCGCCCACGCAGCGAGAGCGCGATGGCGCGGCGCGGGGCCAGCGATTCGATCTCCGTGCGGTAGTCTTCGGCGGTTCCCAGCATGCCGGGGACGAACACCACCGGAGTCAGCGCCGGGTCGGAGCCTTCGCCGCTATCGAGGTAGTGCAGGCGCACATCGCCATTTTCAGCCCACTGCTCTTGGATCATAGATGCCCCGCATTCACTTCTGGCTATCCAGAACGTGGTGGATCAGCGGCTTGAGCCGCTCCACGTCGATCTGCATGTCAGCGAACAAATCTGCCTGGTTTGGTTCAAATTCCGACATCAAATGGGTATATCCTAGATTCAGGGCATTCGCGAGCAGATGAAACACATGCTCCTGTCTACCACCAAAGCACTCGACCAGATGCGCGGTCTCCGGCGCAAAGATGATGTGCGACATCCCTGCCCCGTGCGGCCCGACGACGACCTTTGCCTGCGAAAACAGGCGCACGTTTTCCGCCAGGCTGCGATCTTCCAGATCATAGGCGCGGAAGCCCAGCGGCGAGAGAAAGTTCAGCACTTCGTCTTCGTTCAGCACCTTGCGCTTGGCCTTGCTGCGAGAGATATAAATGTAGGGGCTGACCGGATCGGCAGTTGGGTCGGGGGGCGGGAGGTTCGCCAGCATCTTCTGCTTCATCCAGTGATAGCCCTCAATCGACGCAAACTGTGACACCAGCGATTTGGGCCGCAGCAGCAAGCGTTCGGCATGTACATCGGTGAAGTTGCTGCGGATAACCTGATCTGGCCCGTAACCTGCCAGCGGCATCGATTCGTCGATCCAGCGCCAGGGGCCATCGGGAACCAGGATGGTGACCCCCCTCCCGGTGACGGAACGATAGTGATCGATTGCATCCAGGCCGGGCATGATCACGGCCAGCCAATAGAAAAAGGAGGACGGGAAGATCGTTTGCGCGGCATAGATCGTGTCATAGCGCGCCTGCGGGCTGCCGCCGCGCGCAGCGAGCCGGCCAGCCTGAAGACACTGGCGTATATCCAGCCGCCCATAGAACTGATCGATGAATGCTTTATCCAGCGATTCCAGCAGGAGGTGTCCATCGAACCCGCTGAAGGTGTAGCGCTCGCCGCTGTTGCGGTGGCCGATAGTGAACAATCCCACATCGCGCACCTCTGCCACGAACGCCTGCGGACTGTGGTAGGTTCCCATCATGGCAGTCACTCGCGGCGGCAGATCGGCGGCATCGCTGAACATGGGCGGGCCAGCCGTGAATTCCTCCGGCTCGCCGAACTTCCAGATGGTGATCCGTTCGGGAGCGATCTTTTCCAGATCGAGCACGCTGGCGATGCGGCGTTTGATCCCGGCCTGCAGCCGCTGATTGATCGGCGTGCGAATGCGGGTAGAGAGTGCGGCAGCAGCGCGCTGGAACAGGTTCCCAGTGGGCGGCTGATCCACCCTGCCGCGCCTAGTCCGCTGCATCGGTGGAGCTTCGCTCACCACGTTCCTCCCGTACCAGATCGAGCGTCTCCACCGCGTGGCGGAGATGGGGTATCACAATGCTGCCGCCGACCACCAGCGCCACATTCATGGCCTCGATCAGTTCCTGATCGGTGCAGCCGACCTCTTCCACACATTGCAGCACATGATAGTCGATGCAGTCATCACAGCGCAGCACCATCGAGGCCACCAGCCCTAAAAGTTCGAGCGTCTTCTCGTCCAACGCCCCGTCCCCGCGATAGGCGGCGGTATCCAGGTTGAAGAAACGCTTGATGCCGAGATGATCCAGCCCCAGGATGCGCTCGTTCATCTTCGTGCGGTATTCGCGGAATTCATCCACTCGTGTGGTCATACGTATCTCCTACAGCAGTTAGCGATTGGCAAGCAAAAGGTCACCCCACAGGGCTATCCCTTATGAGAACGCGGCGGGCCGGGCGGCTGTTGCTGCGGCTGCTGGTTGGGT
>JAHEME010000814.1 GCA_024643825.1 Chloroflexota bacterium
GTTCTTCTTTGAAGATGGCCCATGGACGTGGCTGCCTCAGCTTGGCATCTCGTATCACATGGGTGTGGACGGGATCAGCGCGCCGATGGTTTTGTTGACGGGACTGGCCTCCTTCTGTGGTGTGCTCATCTCGTGGGGCATCACTGACCGACCGCGCGAGTTCTTTGCGTTCTTTATGCTCCTCGTCGCAGGCGTATACGGCGTGTTTGTGGCGACCGATGTGTTCCTGCTGTTCTTCTTCTATGAGCTTGCCATCTTCCCGATGTACATCCTGATCGCGACATGGGGATGGAAGGTCAGCCGCGAATACGCGGCGATGAAGCTGACACTGTACATCCTGATCGGATCGGTGGTCGCGCTGGTTGGCGTGATCGCGATGTACTTCCTGATGGTGAAGTCCGGGATACACGCGAGCTTCGACCTGGTGGACTTCATGAAGGCGCGCGACGCCGGGGTCTTTGACCAGCCTTATGTCAACCTTCCCTTTGGGTTAGGGATGGCCTCGTTTGCCAAGGTCTGGTTCCCATTCATCTTCCTGGGCTTCGCCATTCTTGCAGGTATCTTCCCCTTCCATAACTGGAGTCCTGATGGACACGTCGCCGCACCGACGGCGGTCTCGATGATCCACGCAGGCGTGCTGATGAAGCTGGGGGCGTACTCAGCGCTGCGGGTGGGCATCATGCTGCTGCCGGAAGGTGCGAAGGTTCACCTGCCCTGGCTGGTGTTTCTGGCGTTGATCAACGTGGTGTACGGTTCGCTGATTGCGATGGTGCAGCGCGATTTCAAGTACGTCATCGGGTTTTCATCGGTGTCCCACATGGGGCTGGTGAGCCTGGGCTTCGCCACCATGAACCTGCAAGGCATGACGGGCGCAGGCATGCAAATGTTCAGCCACGGTGTGATGACGGCTCTCTTCTTTGCCTGCGTCGGCATGGTCTATGACCGCGCTCACACGCGCGATATTCCATCGCTGGGTGGGTTCTGGCATAAGATGCCGCTGGTCACGATGGCCTTCATCGTTGGGGGGCTGGTCAGTATGGGGATGCCGGGCTTCTCCGGCTTCATTGCCGAGTTCCCGATCTTCGTGGGGTTGTGGCAAGCGGGCCAGCAGATCGCCCCGTATTATGGCCTGATCGCGATCCTCTCCGTCACCGGGATTGTGGTGACGGCGGCCTATGTTCTCCGCGTGGTGCAGCGCGTGTTCTTTGGGGAGTTCGATGCCTCGAAGTGGCACGACGTGATCCATGATGTGACGGCAATTGACAAAGTGGCCCTCGGTATTCTGACGTTCTGGCTGATCCTGCTCGGTGTGTTCCCCTCTGTGATGACCACCATGATGCAGTCCGGGATGGAGCCAATCGCCCGCCTGTTGGGAGGTGCGTAGTTGTTTACTGAAAATCCAACGTTCTTACAGGCCATCGTCCCGATTCTCCCGGAGATCGGCCTCACGATCCTGCTGCTGCTTGTCCTGACCGTTGACCTGTTCCTGAATCCGGCTCGCCGCCGCACGGTGGGTATCATCGCCGGGGTAGGGATGCTGCTTGTGCTGGCGGCGACGTTGATCGTCGGGGCGGCGACGGTCAATGACCCGAACTTCGCCGGAGCGCGACTGGGCGGCATGATTCACTATGACATGCTGGCTTTGATCTTCCGGTCGATGGTGCTGCTCTCCGGGGCGCTCACCTGCCTGATCGCGCTGGACGTTTCCAAAGTGGGGCGGCAGGGTGAGTTCTACGGGATTCTGATCGTGGCGACCCTGGGTATGAGCCTGATGAGTGCCGCCAGTGATCTGATCATGGTGTTCCTCTCGCTGGAAACCGCGTCGATCTGCCTGTATGTGCTGGCGGGCTTCCTGCGGGATTCTCCGCGCAGCACGGAGGCCGGGCTGAAGTACTATCTGTTCGGCTCCTTTATGGCGGGGCTGTTCCTGTATGGCCTGAGTTTGCTGTATGGCTTCACTGGCTCCACCAATCTTGACGCTCTGGCTGCGCCGCTGGGGACATTGATCAC
>JAHEME010000815.1 GCA_024643825.1 Chloroflexota bacterium
GCTTTGAGGTTGAGCTTACTGGCATATTCCAGCACGAAGATGCTACCCGTACGCATCAGGCTCCGAATGGATCGAAGGGCGGCGGGGGCATCCTGCATGTGATGCAGGACGCGCACCATGATCGCTGTGTCAAATACCTGTGGCGCAAAAGGCATCTGGTATACATTCCCGGCAACATACAGATAGCCATCATCCCCGTACTTTTCGCGGGCAAACTCAAGCTGAGAACGTGAGTAATCAAACAGGACAACCTGATCGTATCCAGCATACAGGGAGGCCAGACGACCGAAACCAGCCCCTACTTCGATAATACGTTTGCCTGTGTGGGGTAATAAACGTCGGATGGCGATGCGCTCGGCGCGATCTTCATAGTCGCGCCCCTGACCTTCCCAGAAGCGCGTACGATAGTCAGAACCTTCATAGTCTAGAATAGGTGGGGCAGACGAATCAGCCATACGTCCTCCAGAGCAAATCGAATCCGAGCGACGGTAACCCGAAACCGGAACAGGTGCAACAAAACGCCCACATCCATGTACTTTGGTTGTATTGCAGATTCATTTTGAGCACGGTAGAATGCGAAAAGATCACAACCGACTAATGGGGCAGGGCTGGCGGCGCAGCTTCAAGCCGCCTTTTCGTTGCCTTGTGGAGCTACGTCCGTGGGAATAGCCAGCAAACTCGAACCCGTCAAGACATTTTTCAGCCACATCCCTCGCAAAATCTGGCTCCTGATTGGTGGTGGGATCGCAACTGTTGCGATCATTCTGCTGGCTATATTTGTCGTCATCCCTGAATTGGCCCATCCGTTTACCACCCTGAATGCGGAACAACCCACTCTGTCTCATCCGGACGGGCTTTTTGTGAGTCTCCCGGAAGGGGCTGAGAGCGCCCGTGTTCGCATTGAGGTGATCCCGCGAGAGACATTCCTGAACGAGAATGGCGGGGTTTGGAAGACCGCACGCGAGGCTCTCCCTGATCATGCTATCCCTCTCAGCCCGTTGTATACCGTACAAACGCGCGGACGGAATGGTGTTCTGGCTGAGATGGCAATTCCTAATGGGGCCGAGCCAGTGGAACTGATGGACCTGTATCGCTGGGATTCCGCAGCGCACCGATGGGCGTTTCTGCCCAGCCACCTCGATCCAGAGCGTGGCGCTGTTCTGTTTCAGCCCCCGACCAATAATGTCACTGTGATCGCCGTACATAGCGAGCCAGAAGTCTCGACAGTAGCGATGATTGTGAGCGAAGGAGGACCAGCCCTTGGCACGACGGTTGACCTGGCCTTCCCTCAAGGGAAGTTCATCGATAGCCGAGGTGAACTGACCGGGACAGTGGTGGAAACCAATGCGTCTGTCGTGATGCCTCTGGTAGCCAATCGACTGGGAGGGCTGACCAACTATGAGGATATTGGCACACGGCTGATCACTATCCAGAGCCTGATGACTCTGATGGCTCCTTATGATGGTCTTGCGTTGGATTTTGATCCAGGGCCAGGCTACAGTGACTTCGTAAAAACCCTGTCGGATCGTGTGCAGGCCCACGGTAAGAAGCTCGATATCGTGGTCAGGACAGAGGCATTAGACGGGTATGATCTCCCCGTTCTCGCTTCGTATGTGGATCATTTCTGGATCGTGATCGGGGATGACCCGAACTTCTATCTGCCTAATGGTGTGGCACAGACCCATCTGGATGAGCTGATTCGTGCCGTCGACCGGCGACAACTGGGGTTGATGGTTTCTACGCTTACGATAGATGTAGCCAACGGGTTTTCCCGTCCGATTTCCAATGAAGAAGGGTTGGCTCACTTTGGCGAAATCGAAGTGGCGGGTGCGTTTGACCCGGCATAGCCGATTCATCCGGGGGGCGATCTGCCCGTTCATCTGACCGGGGAAGTGGCCTCGATGGGGTACGATGCTCCACTGGGGATGAATTACCTCACCTATCAGGATGCATTCGGTCAGCATTATGTGTATTTTGGGTCGGCGCAGGGCTTTCTGCATAAGGCCTC
>JAHEME010000816.1 GCA_024643825.1 Chloroflexota bacterium
TGAAGAAATCATGGGGCATTGCAGACGGATACTCGGCCTATCAGCGGGGCCGCTGGCTGGCAAGCGTGTCATTGTTTCGGCGGGCCCCACGCGCGAGGCGCTTGACCCGGTACGCTTTCTCTCTAACCACTCGTCAGGCAAACAGGGCTTCGCCATTGCACAGGCTGCCATCGATGCCGGAGCCGAGGTGACACTCATCACTGGCCCGCTGGATCGTCCCCTGCCTATCGGAGCAAGCAGGGTTGATGTCGAAGATGCGCGCGCGATGTGCGATGCCGTTCTTGCGTATGCGTGTACATCTCCAGTGGATGCGCTGATCATGGCAGCGGCAGTCGCCGACTTCCGCCCGGCGGAGGTCTCAGCGCAGAAGATCAAGAAAGGCGATGGAGAATCGCCTGCATTGGTGCTGGCGCGCAACCCGGATATTCTGATGGAGGTCGCAAAGCAATCACAGCGCCCCCGCATGACGATTGGCTTCGCCGCCGAATCACAGGATTTGCTGGAAAATGCGCGCACCAAACTGGATCACAAGAAGCTGGATTTGATTGTAGCCAACGACATCACCGCACAGGATGCTGGTTTCAGCGCAGAGACCAATCGCGTCCTATTGATTACACAAGAGGGTGTTGAAGAACTGCCTTTAATGGCGAAAGAAGAAGTCGCCCAACGGCTGATTTTATGGCTGGCAGATCGCCTGGATGCCTTGTAGGGTACGATCCAATTCTATGACCTGTGGGAAACAAAAAGGGCACGTATGCGAACGCGTACGTGCCCCAGCGTTTTCTATGTTAGGATTAGACGCGGTGACACGCAACCCAGTGATCGGATGTAACCTCACGGAATTCCGGTTCCACTTCCGAGCACAGGCCGATGGCGACTGGGCATCGAGGGTGGAAGCGGCATCCTGAAGGCGGATTCAATGGGCTGGGAACATCGCCAGAGAGAATGATGCGCTCTCGCACAACAAGCGGATCAGGTAGTGGGATGGCGCTCATCAGAGCCAGGGTGTAGGGGTGCATCGGATTGCTGAACAGCTCGTCGCGATCGGCCATCTCAACCATCTTGCCGAGGTACATCACAGCCACCCGGTCACTGATGTGCTCGACCACGCTCAAATTATGAGCGATAAAGAGATAGGTAAGACCGAAATCTTCCTGAAGCTTTTTGAGCAGATTCAAAACCTGAGATTGGATTGACACATCCAATGCGGAAACTGGCTCGTCGCATACAATAAACTTGGGTTGGAGTACAAGCGCGCGGGCAATACCAATGCGCTGGCGCTGTCCGCCGGAGAACTCATGGGGATACCGCCGGGCATGTTCCGGGTATAAGCCCACATTGGCAAGCGCCTCTTGCACCATTTTGTTGCGCGTCTTGGGGTCGCCAATTCCATGAATTGCCAGCCCCTCGCCGATGCTCTCGCCAATCGGAACGCGCGGGTCGAGCGAGGAGAACGGGTCCTGAAAGATGATCTGCATGTCACGACGTGAGTGCTTCAAATCGTTGGATCGCATATTGGCGATATCCGATCCCTCGAAGTACACATGCCCATCGGTCGGCTCAATCAGGCGGAGGATCGTACGGCCCAGAGTTGTTTTTCCGCAGCCACTTTCCCCTACCAGCCCCAGTGTCTCGCCTTTACGGACGAAGAAGCTCACATCATCGACAGCACGAACCCATGCCTGTACGCGCTGGAGAAGACCGCCTCTCACCGGGAAGTATTTTACAAGATTCTGTACCTCCAGCAGCATTTCGTCGCCGGAGTATTGATTTCCGTTAGTTCCCATCGTTTACTCCTGGACCTGTCGTGAAATATCGATGCCATAGCCGAGATCAATTTCCCCAATCGCGGCAGGTTGGTAATCCGGATGGTATAGCCAGCAACGTACCGAGCGCCCCTCACCCACCGGGAAGAGTTCCGGTTCTTCCTCTGTACAAACTTTCAAATCATTGGTGACATGAGCCAGGCAGCGGGGGGCAAATCGGCAGCCGGGCGGAAGATTGATT
>JAHEME010000138.1 GCA_024643825.1 Chloroflexota bacterium
TACATGGATAGGTATCTTCCCCGCTTCTCAGGGCCGCTGAGGTTGGCCGCATACGTCAAACCTGCGGTCTGGCTGATCGCTCCGGCCACACCCTGCGTCAGTCGTGATAACAGCAACACAGAATAGGTGGGGGCGAACCCACCTATCAGCGCCGAGGCGGTGGCGATCAGGGCGGCAGCCGCCAGCAGGCGATTGGCTCCTATGCGGTCGGCTAGCCGACCAGCAGGTAGGTTTGTAAAGATTCTTGCCACACCCTGGATGGCGATCAGGAACCCCACCAGCGTAGTGCCAATCGTGAACTGCTGAGCATACAGCGGCAGGATGGGCGTGATCAGATTCTGGCCGATGTGCAGAGTGAAGACCTGCACACACAACAACAAGAAGACCTCGTTGTTTCGAAAGGTCTCCAGGATATCAGATCGCCTGATGGCCAGGATGGCAGTTTTCACGGTAGGCTGATCGTCGGGCGGAGGATAAAGACCCCCGCTGACAGGCGGTCGGTCGCATAGATCAATCCCTCCTCCGAGACAAAGACATCGTTGATCTGTATAGCTTTCTGGCCTTCCGGCGCTGCCGGAACGAAAGCCCCGATCTCTTTGATATCCGACGGATCGCTAATATCGTACATCCGCAGCCCGGCGTTGAAGTATGTCAGGAAGAGAATATCTTCACTGATGTAAGAACCGGGGCGATTCTCGTGGAAGTTGTGTGGCCCGAAGCGTCCGCCCCGCTCGCAAAAATCCCCTTCAGGCTCCGGGAATGTCCCGATCTGTACAGGTTCGCGTTCATTCGTGATGTCGAATACCCGCACAACTTTCTTGGCTTCCTCACAGTATTCTTTCATCGGTTCGTCTGTGACGACCACCAGGTTATGTTTCAGCAGCGGCAGCACCGTGTGAGTGTCGGTGCGCCCACCTACCTCCTCATACCAGGATCGCTGGCTGAGTAGTTCCAGCTTTCCATCGTCGATAGCGAAGATCATCATCCCGCCATCCCCATAGCCACCATAAGCCCGATTACCCCGCACAATTACATGATGTGCCCTAAACCTGAAATTGGAGTCCCAATCAGGCTTCTCGCCGCCAGCCTCCCATTGTCCAGGATACCACCAGCGAGAGACGATCTTCGGGTCGGTAGGGTCTGACATGTCCACCGTCATCAGGAAGCGCTCATGGTATCCTTCTTCGCGAACCGAGAAATAGGCGTATTGGTCTCCAGCCCACCAGATGCGGTGAACGCCCTTCCCGTTGATTGGGAGAAACCCGATCTGAACGGGATCGGTCGGCTTCGACACGTCATATACCGCTAACCCTGCGCTGAACGGTGTCGCCGACCGCAGCTGCTGCTCGTGGTTGACCAGCAGGATGTCGCCGGCCAACTGCACCTTATGAGAGTGTGTGTTCTCCGCAATGGGGATTTGTCTGACAACTTGTGGATTTGCTGGATCGGACACATCGAGTATGCTGGTTCCCATACCGTTGTATCCCATATGACCCACGTACAGCGTATCGCCCTTCAGCATGATCTGCATACCATCGCCACTACCATTCAGGTCCGAATGGCCCACCAGTTCAATGTTCCGGCTTTCAAGAATCTCCATCGTGCGGCTTCCTTTCTATCATGGCCGAATAGCAGGCTCGACTATGATCGAGTGCTGAGACTCGTTATGACGCGGTACGGCAAGCAAATCGTAGGTAGATACTTAAACGATCACTCCGCCCAATTGCCCTGCCAACCAGTCGGAGGCCAGGGGGCCGCTTTTGTAGGGGATATTGCTCATCGAATGCCCCCCCTCTTCGAATAGGACGAATTCTTTTGGCCCGCTGGCCTCCTCCACAATACGCTGTCCCTGTTCCCAGGGGATCAGCGGATCTCGTTTGCCATGCAGCACCAGCAGTGGGCACGCGATGTGCTCTGCCGCGCCTTTGAGCGTCATCGATCTTGCTAATTCAAAGGATTCATCCATGTTGCCCGCGCCGGAGTAATGTTGGTAGGCTTCCCTTGTCACTGTCGGCAGCCCTTCAAAGCACTCTGCCCAATCGTAAGGGCCGCAGTTCCCAACGCAGGCTTTGACTCTCTTTTCGAAGGCCGCTGCACGCGGCGCATAGTAACCACCCAGGCTGCTGCCCAGCAGCCCCACTCGGCTGGCATCGACATCTCCGCGCCCTTCCAGATAATCTATCGCCGCGCCGATCACTCGCTCGTAATCCGGTCGAATCTTCAATCGTAGACTGGTTTCTCCCTGACCCGGGCCATCGATGCTCAGGGCGGCCATTCCGCGCCTCAGCATCCCTCTACGACCCTCGTGGCGAGTCTCCTTCGTCGAGTCCAATCCCGGGATCAGAATCACCACTGGTGGCGGCTGCGCGCTGTTGGGGCGGCTGAACAGGCCCACGAAATGCGTGTCCTCAAACGGGATCGTGACCTTTTCAACCCTGGGTTCAAGATACGGCAGGATGCGATCATAACATTCCAGCATCTTCCGCAGACCCTTATCATGGACTTCTGGATCGCGGGTGAAAATAAAATATGCCATGTGATAATAGCGAGCAGCGGTGTGATAGGCCTGCACTGCCGAAACCCGGCGACCCTGCTCCCAGGCTTCTTCCGCAAGTGACTCATGCATCGCCGCCATCCGAGTCCATTCCGGCCCCCAGTCGTCCCAGGAGTGCATTCGCCTGGTAGCCGTCATTAGATCGTAATAGTGAATCCCGCCGTTTACGAAGCGAGTCATCCAGATTTCCAGCGTTTGTTTGATCAGCGAATCGGCGTGCATGAACATTTCCTCATGTCAATAGCCTGCCCCCTCGCTGATTGATGCTCATTGTCACAGCCATCAGTTGTGCACGGGGCAGGGTCGTGCGGGTTGATTGTGGCTCTACTGTCTGAACAGGAGAGAGGAGCATTGATGGGTCAATGCTCCTCCTTCTGAAGAATGAATTGAACTATTTGGCAGAAATCGGATTGAGCTTGTAGCCGTTGGCTGTGAAGAGATCATTCTGCTCTGTTGGCGGCCAGGCGGTATTAAACAGCTCACGTTGGGCCTGTTGAAGGAACGTGGTGTTATAGAAATCCTGGTACCGGAGGTCAGGCGAGATGATATCGAACTTGGTCAGATCGTCCAGGAAGAATTTCATGGCCTGAGGCCGGAAGGCTCCCATGGCGGCGAACTCGTCCAGTTGCGATGTCCAGGCAGAATCAAACTCCGGAGGCAGCGGCATGTCATGGTTGGCTGCCATATCCGCTTTGATCTGCTCTTTCTCGGCATAGTTCTTCATCACCGCCCATGCCTTGATGTAGGCGCGCAGCAGGTTGATGATTGTGCGGGGGGCATTCTTGACGGTGTCAGCATGAACCGAGATGGCTTCCTGCGGCCATTCGTACCATCCAAAGACCGCCCATGACGCTCCAGCTTCGGCCAGGCCCGCCAGATGGCGGGTATAGATGTTGGCGATCTGGATCTGGTCGGCGATCAAGGCCTGCTGGCGTGCATCTGAACCACCGCTGATCTCGACAGCTTCCATGTCTCGCTCGATATCAACTGCTCCACCTGACCACTGAAGAACGTGATCCCTGAACTGAGCGAAGGTACGCGTTCCGGGTGAACCCAGGATGCATGATCCGCCAATCAGGTCTTCAGGCGTCTTGATGCTCGGCGACAGGCCCCCGATGTGAAACTCATGGTCGCGGTGGGTCGCTACAGCGGTGATCGGCACACCCTCGTTCACCGAAACCATCACTTCGTCGGCATCGAGATTGGCAACCATGGTGATGTCTTTTGAAACGAGACCCTCGAAAGTGCCGTCGGCGACGATCAACTCGACCTTGTCGAAACCTTCCTCTTCCGCGAAGCCCCGGTCCAGCATAATGCGCCAGGCCAGGTTGGTGAAGTAGCTCGGGCTGTCCACGGCGGTGACGACCGACTTTATTTCGGGGGGTTCCGGCGGCAGCCACATAATTCCGCCAGGGGCCGCAGCGGCTTCACCGCCTCCGGTTGACGGAGCAGCAGGGGCTGCAGTTTCCTGGGCGGAGCTTCCGCAGGCGGCCAGGAGCGGCGCTGACAGTGCCGTAGTACCTGCCATACGAATGAAATCTCTTCGTGAGAATTTTCCAGACATTGTAGTTCCTCCATATAGTGAGCGTGCCGGATCAGGCGGTTTATCCGATGAGCGCTATATCCAAGTAGTCTCCTTTCGTGATGGTACATTGGATCACTATGGGCAATAGTGTGCAAAGTGAACACACTTGCCCGGCAAACCCGTAGGTGGGTGGAGAAACCTCAAGACTCTTGCAGCCTGGTTTGCATGCCAATTCTGCGAACTTCATTCAGGTAACTATCGGTTCCTAAATCGAATCAACAGAACGCTTGTTTTCCGGCCCGTCACAAGGGCTAGAATTTGGGCTTAGCACGCCATGGGGTGGCTTTTTTCTCGATCCACTCCAACCCGTTCAAGAGGATGAGCGCAATCACACATAGCATAACGATGGCTGCATATGATTTGGCGCTCTGGAACCGGTCAGCTTCCAGACGAACCATGAAACCCAGTCCCCGGATGCTCCCGAACAACTCCGCGACGATCACGGCTGTCAACCCTCGTCTGGAAGCGATTCGCAGCCCGGTCAGAGTCCAGGGCAGCAGTGCCGGCAGAGTAATTTTCGTAAACAGTTGCCAGCGATTCGCGCCAAACACGCGCCCGGCTTTGAGCAGCACCGGATCGATCGTCGCGATGCCGTTCAAGATGTTGATGGCGACCGGGAAGAAGGTGCTCAGCGCCACCAGGGCTACCTTGGCATCGACGCCAAATCCCATAATAACAGTCAGAATCGGGAGGATGGCGACCGTCGGCGTGCTGTATCCGATCCAGACAAAAGTCTGGGCGACATTGCGAACATCTTTGTTCAATCCCAGGAAGACGCCCACCGGGATGCCCAGCAGGATCGTGACAATGAATCCCAATGAATAGGTCGTGGCGCTGAAGACGAAGTTGTCAATCAGCGACCCCCTGACAGTAGTCGTGATTATGGCGTTGATGATGCTCAGGGGGGCCGGTATCCACCGGGTATCAATCACCGGTGTAGGCCCTCCTTGCAGGATCTGCCACAGTACACAAAACAGGCTGATATTCGTGATCGTGACGATCAGCGTCCCGTAGCGAGTCCTGAATGCCTGCCAGCGCGTCGGGGGCGGCAGTGGCTGCTCCAATGCGGGAACCAGAACGTTTGAATCGGTTGATTGCATGGCCGTTTCCATCAGAAGGACACCTCATTCTTCCAGGGTCGCAATTTCTCGTCCAGAATGTCGATCACAGAGACCAATACGACAGCCAGCAACGTAATGACGATCAGACCAGCAAAAACCCCATCTGTGTGAAACAGTGCGGCTTCTCTAATTGAGTAGGTGGCAATCCCCCGTATGGACCCAAACAACTCGGTCGAATACATCACCATTAACCCCGTCCTGGCCGCTAACCGCAACCCTGTGATGATGAAATTCAGGGCATAAGGCAGCACAACCTTGCGGTATACCTGGATCCGCGACCCCCCAAAGAGACGCCCGACTTTCAACAAAGAGGCCGGGACAGTCACGACTCCCGCCACAGTTGGGATAATGACCTGGAAAAAGCACGCCATCGCAATGAACAGGATTTTCGCTTCTGGCCCGAAGCCCATCGCGATGATAGCGATCGGGAGAAGGGCAATCCGGGGCAGGACGTACAGGATCCAGACATAAGGTGATAGGAGTTTGTTCAATGCCTGAAAAGTCCCCATACCCAACCCAAGCGGGATCGCAAGCCCGGCCCCGATGAGATATCCGATGGCATAGTTCTTCAGGCTCCAGGCCAGTTGGAAGGGGATCTCCCCGCTAATGGTATCCGTCCACAATTTGGCCAGGATTTCGGACATGGGAGGGATCAAATAGGCAGGGACGAGTTTGATGTAGCGTGCCTCTATCTCCCATAACACACCAGCGATGACAATGGCTCCAACTGTGAGAATAGCAGCAGAATAGCTGGCCCAGAACCTCCTGAAGAAGGATACCTTCCCTAACGGCAGGAATTTTTCGGGAGCCGGTGAAGAAACAGATTGAGGAATAGCAGCTTCAGCCAAGAGACCCTCCTCTTACCAAAATGATGCGTTTTGAAGATGCACCAACATAGGGCGATAGTGCCAGTTTGAAAGATGAACCTCGTTAATTCCTCTAGCGTGTTGCAGAAGATTAGACTTGAATCTGTCTAATGGTATGATGATGTGATGGTTGCTTATTAGAACTAATATATACTAGTTTGGAACCTTGTCAAGCCGGAGACATTCAGTTCGAGCACAGTCAGAAATGCTCGGCGGGGGCAGTATGTCCATTACATGGGTCATGAAAGTCCAGAAATGAATTGCTAGCTCTAGAACCCCTATATCGCCCCCATAAGCGATCTGAAGTCCGCTCACACGGAAGGGGATTTCGCGGTTAATCACCTCCTGCCCCGTAGAAAAGGAAAGATCATGACTGGGTCTAGCATCCAGCCATAGGCATCGCACAGCACGGAAATCGAGGTCACATGCCATCCTTAAGGCGTCTTACGGGTTATATGGCTCCCTATCGGTCTATTATCATTCTCGGCATCCTAACCGTTATTCTGCCGGTGATGATGGAACTCCTGGTACCCCAGTTACTTCAAAGTGTCATCGATGATGGCATCCGCCGGGGCGACATGAACCTAATTGTGTCTAATTCCCTCGTCATGCTCGCCGCAGCCGTGATCGGCGCACTTGCGACTCTGGGTCAGGGGATTTGTCGTGCCCGTCTGTCACAGGGTTTGGCTTTTGATATTCGCAACGACCTCTTCAATCACATCCAGAGTTTGCCCTTTGCCCGGCTGGACCAGCTTCAGACTGGCGGGTTGATGACCCGCCTATCCAGCGATGTAGAGAATGTTCAGCGCTTCTCCAGCGGTGGGCTTGCCCTGATCCTCCGTGCAGCCATGATGATCGCCGGAAGCGTCGTCATGATCGTTTCAATTGACACTCAATTATCGATCATCATCCTCGCCTGCCTGGTGGTCGCAGGAGTCATCATCGCCATATTCATTCGTGTGGCCAGCCGATTGTTTATCGCCGTTCAGCAGAAGCTGTCCATTCTCAATACCATCATCCAGGAGAATCTGGCCGGAGTGCAGGTTGTCAAAGCATTTGTCCGCGAGTCGCATGAGATT
>JAHEME010000139.1 GCA_024643825.1 Chloroflexota bacterium
GCGAGGTCTTCGAGGAAGTTCGTGCCGCCCTGTGCGAGTTCGATCAGATCGCCAGAGTTATCGAGGGTGGGTGGCCCGGAGGGGGTCACGCCTGCACCGATGGGCTGGCTGATCACGCTGATTGCGGCATCGAGGATCACATCTTCGCCATTGGCCTGACGGGTGATGCTATCCAGCGTGACGGGCACGTCTATATCGGGGACGACGCCTGTGCCTTCGATGTGAATCTCGCCATCGGCATTCACGGCGCGACCTTTCGTGATGCGAACGGAGATGTCTTCGGGCATCACGAAGTCTTCCACGGAGCCGCCAGCCCCGGCAGTCGGGTACTGACCGATGATGCGGGCGCGGTCGTCGAGGGTCATATCGTAGGAGAAGAATTCACAGGCACTGGCACAGCCGGGGCCAACCAGCACGACTACCGTACCTTCAAAGCGGAGGGCTTCGTTAGGCGGCGGAATGAAGGTTTGTTCATCGCCCTGATCGAAGTAAAACTCCCCGGTGCTGTCGTCGTAGTAGCCGACGTTACCCAGCACGGTGCGCTCCTGGAAGAAGTAGGCGGCCATCTGATCGGCCAGCCAGCCGCTGCCGCCGCCATTCTGACGCATGTCCACGATGATGCCGGACACGCCCGCGTCGTTGAAGGTCTTGATCATGCGCTCCCATAGCTGCACGGTGAGCAGATCGTTATCGAAGAAGCTGTAGACCTTGACGTAGCCATAGCCGTTATCGAGGATGCGGAACTCGACTGGAAGCTCTGTGCCTTCCACGCCCGCGTAGACGGACGATACCGAGAAGCTATCGCGCTCATTGGTAGTGGTCATCGCAGCCGTCGCGGGAGCACTGTTCGGGTTCTGGTAGGAGACTTCTACCTCCGAGTTTGCCGGGAAGCGGAGTACATAGCGCAACTGCTGAAGGCGCTTGCTTTCCGGGTTGCTGAAGGGCGATGACCAGGGAACCGCGGCGGCGATGGCATCTTCAATCGGTGTGTCGTTGATTTGCAGGACTTCCGCGCCAAACTGGATGCCTGCTTCGGCAGCCGGGCCGCCTTCGAGCAGATAGTTGACATACACCTTGCCGTCATCGGTCTCCATGATCGCCATGCCGAGGCCGCCAGCGGTCTCGGCAGCGAACTCTTCATTGAGATAGTCGTTGAAGCTGATGCCGACGTGCGTATCGGGGATGGCCCAGGTGAAGTCGCGAAGGGCGTTCAGATAGGCTCCGGTATCGCTGTTCTGCTCCGCTTCTTCAAAGCGGGGGCGGAACTCGGCGGCCATCGCGTCCCAGTCGATGTGCTTGTATTCGGTGAAGGCGTATTCGTTGCGGAACTTCTCCAGCATGGCGTCGAAGGCTTCGGTGTAGGACATCGCGCTGAAGTCATCGAGCGCGAGGCTCTCTGGTTCGATCAGGTCGAGCTTCGGCTCCGCCGAACGGTCGAAGGTGAAGGGATCGGTATCCATATCCACGACCGTCCAGCCCGCCGGGATGCCGACAATCGGGTCGTCTTCGGTGAATAGTTTGCCGTCGTCGCCGAACCCGGAGGGGAATCCCTGCTGATCGTCGGGGGCGTAGATGATGTACTTACCGCCGTAGACTTCGAGGTAGGCATCACGGTCATCACTGACTCTGGTAGAAGCGTAGGCCGATGACCAACCGCCGCCGCCCTGATCGCGCTCCTCCAGAAACGGATTGCCAAAGGCGTTGGTCCAGTAAGCGACTGCGTAGATCATCACGCCAGTATCGGTTTCGCCGTCGTTGTCCACGTCGTTGAGGGTCGCCTGGGGTTCGATGGGCATCTCTACCGTGTAGATGAAGGGCGAGACGTTGACATCGGAGGTGATCTGGCCCATGACCTGCGAGGATTCGGGGATCACGAAATTACGATCCCGCGCGACGAAGCCGCCCTGATCCTCGAGGATCACCAGCGGTTGGGCCACGCCTTCGGTAAAGAACGCGTAGGTATAAGCCACGTCTCCGGTGACGACGACCGGGCCACCTTCGTCATTTTGAATCTCTGCGGGCGGGAACTGGCTTTCTACTGCTGGTTCCTGCGTGGCGGGTTTCGAGGGTGCGGTCGCCTCGGATGGCGCTTCTGTTGTCCCGGTCGTGCCACACCCCGAGAGCAGCACCAGGCCCACCATTAGCAGGGGAATCACCAGCAACTTTCTGAGCATAAACATTCTTCGTCTCCTCCTAACCAAATGAAATCTCTTTGCTGCGATAGCAGGCCCTTCATCATAATCGTTCTGCTCGATCCTGCAAGCGGGATGCAGGTGGGTGAGCAGTTGTTTGGAAAACGGTTTGATGTATCAAGGTATTGCAAAGGTATTGTCAAGATGGTATAGTTAATCTTGCTTATCGAACAGACAGTCAGAATCTGTAAGATCAAATGGGATTATGCTGTCTATATGAGCAGATGCAGCCATAAGATGACCGCATCCTATTTTTGTAAAGGAAGGAAAGACAGAATGACCGCATTTTCTGATCATTGGAGCCTGACCGACGATGAACTCGCGCAAAGCGGAAACGGACGGAACTTCAATGACAACGAGATTCATCCATTACTTTCCCGCGATTCGCAGATGGCTATTGAAGACGCGGTGCGGCAGATTCTGGTGAATGTTGGGGAAGATATTGAACGAGACGGGCTGATCGGTACGCCGGGACGGGTAGCCCGTGCATATGCTGAACTGCTGGAAGGGTACACACAGAACGTCGAAACCCTAATCAACGGGGCGATGTTTGACGTGGAATATGGCGATGGTGAGATGATCGTGGTGAGCGACATCGAGTATAACTCGATGTGCGAGCATCACATGCTGCCGTTCAGCGGGAAAGCCCATGTGGCCTATATTCCGAATCAAAAAGTGGTCGGTCTGAGCAAGATTCCGCGCATCGTGGATATGTTTGCGCGGCGGCTTCAGGTGCAGGAACAGCTTACAAACCAGATCGCCGATGCGCTGAATGATCATCTGGATGCCGCCGGGGTGATGGTGGTGGTAGAAGGTCATCATACGTGTGCCTCCCTACGTGGGGTAAAGAAGCACGGCGTGAACATGACGACGACCTCCAAGCGGGGAACCTTCAAGACTGACGCCGCTCTGCGTGACGAGTTTTATCACCTCATCGGGAAGTAGCCCTACCGCAGTTGCCATTCACAGGTTCCAACCCTACAATTGCCGCGAGGAGACTCGCGGCAATTGCATTCCTTGTGTCACCGAATTGTGGGTATGTGGTTATGGACTTGCGAGGGAAGGTGGCCCTGGTCACGGGGGCCGCGATCAGGGTAGGGCGCGCGAATGCGCTGGCGCTGGCCCGTGAGGGCGCGAACATCCTGGTTCACTATGGTGGGGCGGAAGAGGAAGCACACGCTACCGCTGATGACATCCGGGAACTGGGCGTTGAGGCAGAGCCAGTGCAGGCTGATCTCACGAACCCGGATGATATCGATGCGCTGTTTGAAGCGACGGCTGTTCGATTCGGGCGGCTGGATGTGCTGGTCAACAGCGCGGCATCGTTCCTGCGGAAGCCGCTGGAAGATGTCACGGTTGATGAGTGGGATCGGGTGATGGCTCTGAACCTGCGCGCGCCGTTTCTGTGTACGCAGCGAGCCGCGAAA
Organism: Chloroflexota bacterium; assembly: GCA_024643825.1. Classification (GTDB taxonomy): domain Bacteria; phylum Chloroflexota; class Anaerolineae; order Aggregatilineales; family UBA3940; genus JAHEME01. Next base: position 3,620 of record JAHEME010000139.1, read on the forward strand.
CTGATGCGAACTGTGAAGCGGTTTGGCATTGAGACCGGGCTGATCGTGAACATCGCTGATCTGAGTGGGATGTTCGCATGGATGGATTTCTCCGTACACGGGATCAGCAAGGCGGGGATCATTCACCTGACCACGATCAGCGCACGGGCATTAGCCCCCGATATTCGCGTCAACTGTATTGCGCCGGGGGCCGTGATGCCCGGACCGGATCAGCCGCGTAACGACCCCGCGTTCCTCCAGATTGGAGAGCGTTTGCCTGTGCAGCGGGTAGGCCATCAGGATAACGTGGCGCAGACGGTGGTGTTCTATGCAATGAATGACTTCGTTACGGGGGAAGTGCTCACCGTCGATGGTGGGGAACATCTGCTAGGGCCATACGGTCATTAGGAGCCAGGATGGAACAGGGTGGCTTACCAGATTTTGATTCACTATGGGATTATGACCATCCCGATGAAACTGAAGCCAGTTTCCGCGAGATGCTGCGGCTGTCTGAATCGGCTGGTGACGAGTCGTACCAGCTTCAGCTATTGACGCAGATTGCCCGCGCCGAGGGGCTTCAGCGGCGTTTTGCGGAGGCACATGCTACGCTGGATCGGGTGGAACCTTCGCTCGCGGCTTCGCCTCCCGTCGTGCAGGTGCGTTACCAATTGGAACGGGGACGGGTCTACAATTCATCAGGCCGACCTGACAAGGCGCTGCCCCTGTTCGAGGCCGCGTGGCGGGAGGGGCATGCCGCCGGGCTGGACGATTTTGCCGTAGATGCGGCTCACATGCTGGCGATTGTTGCGTCTTCCCCAGACGAGGTGATGGTGTGGAACCTCAAGGCATTGGAGCTTGCCCAGCGCAGCAGCGACCCACGCGCGCAGAAGTGGCTTGGGTCGCTGTATAACAACATTGGGTGGGCATATCATGATCAGGGCAACTATGAGCGTGCCCTCGAACTCTTCGAGATGGCTCTCGAATGGCGGAAGGGGCAGAATCAACCGAAGCAGACGCGCATCGCGCAGTGGTGCGTTGGGCGGGTGTTACGCTCGCTGGGGCGGGTGGAAGCCGCGCTCGATGTGCAGCAACGGTTAGCCGAAGAACTGGCGGCTGCTGGCGATTCGGATGGGTTTAATGCAGAAGAGATCGGGGAATGTCTGCTGGCACTGGGCAGAGAGGACGATGCCCAACCTGAATTTGCCCGCGCCTATACGGAGTTATCGCAGGATGCGTGGTCTGTCGAACATGAGGCGGATCGGCTGGCGCGATTGAAGCAACTTGGGAAGATCCCCTGAGAGAAATGCAGGAGAGGGACTTGGCAGAACTGGATAAGATACTCATTAAAGACCTGCTGCTGCGAGGCATCATCGGCCTCAATGACTGGGAACGGGAGAAGGAGCAGGACATTCTCATCAATATGGCACTGTTTGCCGATATGCGGACGGCAGGCCGTTCAGACCGCATTGAGGATACGCTGAATTATCGAACGATCACCAAGGCGGTGATTGCCTACGTCGAAGCGTCGGCGCATGTCACGGTGGAGGCATTGGCGACGCAGATCGCGCGGATTGCCATTGACGGGGGTGCGGAGCGTGTCATCGTGCGGGTTGAAAAGCCGGGGGCGCTGCGCTTTGCCCGGTCGGTAGGGGTCGAGATCGAACGAGAGCAAGCTGATTTTGCCAGCTAAGCGCGTCTTCATCACACTCGGCTCGAATATCGAGGCCGAGCGCAATCTGGATTATGCCGTGCGGCTGCTGGGAGACGAGGCTGATCTGGAGGTTATGCGCGTCTCGCGCGTGTACCGGTCGAAGCCCATCAACGCGAAGGGGGAGATCAACCCGGAGCAGGATGATTTTCTGAACGCGGCGGTGCTGGTGGAAACTGACCTGGCGATCCTCGATCTCAAGCAGCGGATTCTTCGGCGCATCGAGCAGCGGTTGGAACGAGTCCGCACACAGGATAAGTTTGCTCCGCGCACCATCGATCTGGATATTGCGTTGTATGGTAATGATGTGCTCGGTCTGGTGATCGAGGAGATCGATGATGAGGGAGACATGATTCACCCCGATCTGGATACGCTGAACTTCGCGCATGTGGCGCTCCCCCTTAGCGATCTCGATCCGAATTTTGTGCATCCCCTCACCGGGGAGACGCTGGGGCAGATCGCCCACCGATTTGAAGGATCAGAGGACATTGAAGTAGACCCGCTGAATCTGGAGATGTGATCGGAATACCTACGTTGACTATAACGTCATAAGGAAACATCATGGGCGATTCAGGGGTAGCGATTCCGGTGTTTGGGCGGGCGTAGATCGGCCTACTACGGGAACAATAGAGAGAGGGCTATCTCGAAGCCTTGAATGGTTGGGGATGCGGCTGTTTCGTCCTCCGCAAGCGTGGAGGCTAACTCATACTCACCGTCCGCAAGCACGAACATGCGGACGGTTTTGTTTTCGGGATCGATGAGCCAGTATTCGGGAACTCCGGCCTGGGCGTATTCGGCGAGCTTGGTGATCTCATCGGCTTCCCGCGTGCCGGGTGAGATGACTTCGGCGACCCAATCGGGCGCACCGTTGAGGAGCTTGTCTTCGAGGCGATCCCGGTGTTCCTCGCGGAGAAAGAGCACGTCGGGCTGGCGGATCGTGCCCGGAAACAGGCGTACGTCATAGGGGGCGGTTAACACGACTCCGAGGCTATGGCTGGAAACGAACGCATCCAGATGTGAGGTCAGTTTCACGACGGCAAGCTGATGTTCCGTACTGGGGCCAGGGGACATACTGACAACTCCGTTCGAAAGTTCGATGATCTGATTCGACTCTGGCAGCAAGAAGAAGTCGTATTCCCGCCACTGGCCCTGTGGGGGGAAGAGGCTGGCAATCATGCTGTGAAACTCCGCTTGTGCTTCCATAGCCATCGCTCCGAGACGGGTTCGTACTTCTAATTGTAGTGGGATATTCAGCCGAAGGCCAGTGATTTTGTGCTCATTCATGCGAGTTTCGATCCCGGTACAGGATGACGCGCACCTTCTCAACTGTGACCAACCCTTCGCCGATCATGCCATCGATCACGGTGAGGAAATCGGCGATGCGCTCTGGCTCATCCACGATCTCGATGACGACGGGGAGGTCTTCGGAGAGCCGCAGGATGCGGGACGTGTGGAGTCGGCTGCTGGCCCCGAACCCCAGCACGCCGCGAAGCACGGTCGCGCCCGCTAACTCGCGTTCCCTAGCGGCTTTCACGATGGCTTCGTAGAGGGGGCGACCTTCGTGCTTATCGCTCTCTCCGATGAAAATGCGTACGAGTTCGGCTTCTTTGAGCAGCTTCATGACACCCTCCCTACATCAGCTTCTGCCCGGCAGTCAGGCCGAGCAGCATACATGCGATCCCGCCTCCATTTTGCGCCAGGATGTTCAGGGCCGCCAGCGCCCACTGCCCGGTTTGGAGAAATCCGCCTGTCTCAAACATGAAGGTAGAGAAGGTGGTGAACGCTCCCATGAATCCGGTGAGGACGATGGTGCGAGTCTCTGCTGAGATCACCATGCGC
>JAHEME010000140.1 GCA_024643825.1 Chloroflexota bacterium
CCTCGGTTGGGTAACCCCAGTATTTGCCTGAACCGGTCGGATACTCACCGTAGTAGGTCAGGGTGGCAGGAGTCACGGTATCGGTAATGCCGTTGCTGTTCAGGAAGTCGGTCATTTCCATATAGTGACCCTGGGTTGAACCGGCTCCAAGCCACTGGCTGTCACCGACAACCATATCCCAGGCGTCGCCGCCTGCGGCCATTTCCGTGAAGAAGCGATCCTGGAATGATCCCCACGGCTCCTGAACGATATTGACCTTGACACCAGTTTCGGCTTCATACTGGTTTCCGATCTGCTGGAGATAATCTGCCGGGTCCCACTGTGCCCACAGAATCGTTAGCTCGGTGACACCTGATGCAGCAGCACCTCCATCCGATCCTCCCGTATCCCCGGCTCCCGTATCCCCGGCTCCCGTGTCTCCGGCTGGGGCTTCGGTTGCGGCTGGTGTCGTTCCACCGCAGGCGACCAGCACCACAGCGGCGATAATGGACAGCAGTACGATACTAAATTTCTTGGACATCTCTTCTTCCTCCTGATTAAGGCTGGAAAGTTCTCGCTAGTACAGTTTCACAGTCGATCAAATTCTCTACTGCCAGGATATCACCCCCTTCCGTTGGAACTTGTTGTCCTCTTGCCGTAAGCGAATGTGTTATGCGATCTGCTGGAGTAACTTGGTTGGTTGGTTAATCAACATCTGATGGACGACAGCCATCCCTCCAATTAAGCAGGCATCCTGGCCATGATGGGCACGCACGACTCTGGTGGCTGCTCTATTCCACCGTAGAGCGCGGCGATCCAGCTCTAACTCGACTGCGGGTAATAGAAACTCGCTGGCGAGGCTGAGAATCCCGCCGAAAACAATCAGGTCGGGGTTGAGAACGTTTACCAGCAGCCCGATTCCAATCCCCAGATCGCGTCCAATCCTGTTCAGGGCTTCCAGCGCGACCTCATCGCCAGATTGCGCGGCTTCCACAATGATGGGCACACTGAGAGATGGCACTTGACCATCGTGATTCTGTTCAAACAGGGGGCTGGTTGCCCCCCGCTCGCCTGAGTTCTGTATGTATTCGAATAAGATCGATTGGCTTACCAGCGTCTCCCAACAGCCCTGGTTGCCACAATTGCACACCCGTCCATCTGGATTCATGGTCATGTGGCCGAATTCGCCAGCAAACCCTGTGATTCCACGGTACAGTTGTCCCTGCTTCACAATCGCCCCGCCGAGGCCAACCCCGGCGCTGATGTACAGTACTTCTTCATGGCCCTTGGCCGCGCCAAGGTAGTATTCGCCAAAGGCCGCCATGTTCGCCTCGTTGTCGATCACAATGGGTACATTGAGCTTCGCCATTAGCACGTCGCGTAGAATCACATTTTCCCAGTGAAGATTCGGCGCAAATAGCAGCATCCCATTGTCATAATCGACCAGGCCGGGAACCCCCAGGGCAACCCCCAGCAACCGATCCTCGCAGCATTCCCTACTGGCAGCGATGGCCTCATCAAAAAGAGCCAACAAACGATCTAGGATCGCTTGCTGGCCCTGAGTCGGTTGTGTGGTTTCATGATGTTGCCAGATAATTTTGGCGGAAAAATCGGTGCTGATCATTGAGATGAAATCAACCCCAATCTCCGCTGCAAGTATGTACCCCGCATCTGGAGACATCTCCAGCAGGACAGATGGACGACCCATGCCCGATGATGTGATACCGATTTCATGGATGAAGTGCTGCTCGATTAGCTCAGTGACCAGGCTTGAAACAGTCGTTTTGTTCAGGCCAGTGATCTCAGCGAGCGCTGCGCGTGAAATCGGAGCGTTCTGGCGAAGCTGATTCATAATGACCGATAAGTTGATCTCTCGTACCAGACTCTGGTCACCAGTGCGAACGCGACCGCGTTTCGACATGCGCTACACCAACTCCCGGATGATTAAGCTGTCTTCTGCGATGAAATGCTTGGACATGAAGACTCTCAGTTTGTATGGTTTCTAATCGCTGCGTGAGACCGGATGCGTCCGCAACCCCCCCCTCAGTGGACGTTTCGGACAAGATGATTACAATTGGAAGACAAGTAAGTTTGTTGACTCAACAAACTAATTCATTCTACAATGATTTTTGAGATATCGTCAAGTGTTCTCTGCAGGTTTTGGGCAAGTGATGCTAGAATTGTTGATGCAAAGGGAGGTCTATGATGCCTCAACCCGTCGTGATAGTAGGCGCGCTGGATACGAAAGGAATCGAGTTTCAATTCGTACGTGACTTGATCCGCGAGCGCGGTCTCACAACAATTGTTGTCGATTTTGGTGTCCTGGGAGACCCACTCTTTACTCCCGACATCACGGCAGACGAAGTTGCCCGCGCAGGTGGGGCAAGCCTGACCGAACTACGCAGCGGAGAAGATAAAAGCCGGGCGATGCAGATTATGACGGCAGGACTGATCAGGATCGTCACAGATCTGCACGAAACGGGCAGATTGGGAGGCATTCTGGGTATGGGCGGCGGTGGGGGAACCTCCTTAGTGACCGCTGCTATGCGAGAGCTTCCAGTCGGTATACCCAAATTGATGTTGTCGACTGTTGCTGCGGGGGACGTAGCGCAGTACGTGGGCACAAAAGATGTGACATTCATGCCCTCTGTCGTTGATATCGCGGGGTTAAATTCGATCAGCCGCCCGATCTTTGCTAACGCTGCGGGCGCAATCGCTGGGATGGTAGAGCAGGAAATACCCGAAGCCAAGCAGACTCGCCCACTCATCACGGCCAGCATGTTTGGCAACACAACCCAGTGTGTCGACCATGCCCGTGCTGCATTGGAATCAATGGACTACGAAGTGCTGGTCTTCCACGCCACTGGGACAGGTGGTCGAACGATGGAAGGCTTGATCGCCGATGGCTTTATCACAGCCAATCTTGACATCACCACCACCGAGTTAGCCGATGAAGTATGCGGAGGCGTTCTGAGCGCAGGCCCTGATCGTTTGATGGCAGCAGGGCGTATGGGAATTCCCACTCTTCTTGTCCCCGGCTGCGTCGATATGGCGAATTTTTGGGAATCAGCCACAGTGCCGGAGAAGTATCGTTCACGCCAGCTTTATGAGTGGAACCCTAACATTACCCTCATGCGCACCAATGTGGAAGAAAACACGAAAATTGGCGAGTGGATCGCTCACGCCGCCAACGAATCAACAGGCCCTGTGACCATCCTGATCCCACTCAAGGGTGTCTCGCAGTTGGATAGCCCTGGAGGTGCATTCTGGAATTCGGAGGCTGATGGCGCATGTTATCAGGCGATCAAAGACAATATCAATCCCGCAGTCAAACTCGTCGAGATGGATGCGAATATTAATGATGCAGCTTTCGCTGATAAGGCAGTCGAACTGCTGCTGGCTATGCTCCCAGATCTATAAAGGAGAGTGTCATCATGATAGGAATACCGCGCGCTGAAATCCTCAAACGTCTCCATGCACAGGTGGAAGCACGCATACCGATTGTCGGCTGTGGGGCAGGTACAGGCATTTCAGCCAAATTCGCTGAAGTGGGCGGGGCTGATGTAATCATCATTTACAATTCAGGGCGCTACCGAATGGCCGGGCGTGGATCGCTGGCCGGGCTGCTGCCTTATGGAGACGCGAACGGGATCGTCGTCGAGATGGCGGCGGAAGTCTTGCCGGTGGTCAAGAATACACCTGTGCAGGCAGGTGTATGCGGTACCGACCCCTTCCGCCTGATGCCTGTGTTCCTCAAACAGCTCAGGGAGATGGGGTTCTCTGGTGTACAAAACTTCCCAACGGTTGGGTTATTTGATGGTAAGTTTCGAGCAAACCTTGAAGGAACAGGGATGGGCTATGATAAAGAAGTTGAGATGATCTCCGTTGCCCACGAGATGGATCTTTTTACCACACCCTATGTATTTACACCTGACGAAGCCATCGCGATGACGAAAGCGGGCGCTGACCTGCTGGTATGCCATGTCGGGCTTACAACTGCGGGGAGCATCGGAGCAGCAGACGCCTTCACGCTGGATCAAGCCATCGAGCGCGTGATGGGGATGGCAGAGGCCGCCTGGTCAATAAACAAAGACCTGATGGCGATCTGTCATGGTGGGCCTTTTGACGAGCCGGAAAATGTCGGTGTGGCGCTTAAGGAGATGCCCGGAATCGTCGGATTCTTCGGTGCATCGAGTATTGAGCGGCTTCCGACTGAGCGTGCGATCAAGGGTCAGGTGGAGGCCTTCAAGAATCTGCCAACCGCCAACTAATCGAGCCAGATCAGGAACAAGGATGAGGGTCTACAAGTGATTCATCCTTAGGCCTGCTCTCTCATCCAGCGTCTGTAACTCTGTACCAGAGGTCTCGCATGAAGTGGGTTACAACTCTTGCCATCATTGCCCTGTCAATCACCTTCTGTACTGCCTGCCTGGCACCTCCAGTCGATCTGACGCTTGAGCAAATTCAATCGCTTGCCAGCACCGACATCCCTGGAGCGTATGAGATCGATGCCACCTATACCGGTGAGATCACAGGTCAGTCCCTGCTGGATGAGGGTAGTGTGCAAACCGCCGAGTATGTGGAATCGGTTGAGGGCGTGCAAATCTATCGGACTGCGTTCAAGGCGACCACTTCAGCGGCGGGGCCTCTCGTCATCTGGAACTGGGTGTTGGTATACCAGGACAGTACAGACGCACATGGGTACTTCGCGCAACACTCAGTTTTGTTTCCCTCCTCTTCTGAATTCAGCTCTGACTTCCCTCGACTGGGGCAGGAAAGTACTGCCACCTATACGACGAGCGACGATCATGTGTTCCAGTTGTCTCATGTCATCATGCGAGAGCGCAATATTGTGATCTATGAAGCAATGCTCTATGAAGCGGGAGCGGTCAACGAAGAAGAAGTTCAACAGTACGCACAGATGCTTGAGTCGAATCTGCTGGATATGATTGACAACCAGTAGTAGATCATAACAATACTCATCCTTAATGTCTGCTGAAGCCACGCATCAGGTACATAGTACGGATAGCTTCCTATGGTAGATAACATGCGCAAATCGCCAGTAGGGAAAACAGTCTCACTGTTTGTAACCTGCATGGTCGATATGCTGTATCCAGAGACAGGCTGGGCTGTAGTCGATATTCTGGAATATCTCGGAATCGCCGTTGATTTCCCGATGGGACAGACCTGCTGTGGACAGCCCGGCTTCAATGCAGGACATCGACCTGAGGCAAGACAGGTTGCCATGCAGTTTCTCAAAGCATTCAAGAATGCGGAAGTCATTGTTGCCCCCTCGGGTTCCTGTGTCGCCATGATCCGCCGTGAATATCCATCCCTGTTCGCCGATGATCCTCGCTGGAGGTCAGAGGCTGAACGTATTGCTTCGATTACATGGGAGTTCACCGAGTTCCTTGTCGACGGGCTTGGCATCGACGACTTGAACCTATCCCTGCCTGATACCCAGTCGTTCGCATTTCATGATTCCTGCCACGGTTTGCGAATGTTGAACCTTGGACAGGCAGGTCGCACCCTGTTGGGCAACACAGCGAATGCCTCTATCGAACCCCTACCCGAATCGGACGTTTGCTGCGGATTCGGCGGTCTCTTTGCGGTGAAGATGGCGGAAATAAGCGGGGCAATGCTTGAACGTAAAATCCAGAATATCGAAGCCTGCCCCGCTCAGACGATCCTGTGCGGAGATGTGAGCTGCCTCACGCATATGAACGGTGGGCTGTCTTTTCAGAAGTCCACCAGACGAGTCCGGCATATCGCTGAGGTACTAGCGGAGGGCCTGCCCGGTAAGAATGACGAATGAATGTCACCTCGAATAACTTCATTCCGATGGCTCACATTGCGTTGATGGACGAGGCGATGCGAGCCTCGGTCAATAAGGCAACCACCACCGCTTACCAGAAGCGAATGGACGTGATGTTTGAGGGGGGGCTTGAACATGGAGAGGCACTGCGCCAGCAAGCTGCCCAGGCCAAAAGGCGAGCGATCAGCCACCTACCGCAGCTATTGGAACAAGCGGAAGCAAACCTGATAGCCAACGGTGCTGAAGTCTTGTGGGCCGAAACTGGTGATGAAGTCAATGCATTGGTGATGGACATCATTGAGCAGCACGGGGTGCGCTCGGTGGTCAAGAGCAAGAGCATGGTGAGCGAAGAGATTGGGCTGAACCATGTCCTTGAAGCAAATGGAATCGAGGTTGTGGAGACCGACCTTGGAGAATTCATCATCCAGTTAAGCCATGAAACACCGAGCCATATTGTCACCCCGGTGATTCATAAATCCAAGGAAGAAATCCGCGACCTATTCATCCACGATCTCGCTATGCTCCCGACGGACGATACCCAGGAGATGACGCAGTTTGCTCGGAGACTGCTCCGGGAAAAGTTTCTTCAGGCAGATATGGGCATCACAGGGGGAAACTTTATCGTTGCTGAGACAGGAACCCTGTGTATTGTCACGAACGAGGGCAATGGTCGAATGGTCACCAGCCTGCCGCGTATCCATGTCGCCATTGTGGGTATTGAGAAGGTCGTCGAAACTTTAGAAGACTATGTCACGCTCACCCAGGTACTACCACGCAGTGCTACCGGGCAAGCAATGACTGTCTATACCCATATGGACAACGGGCCACGCAAAGCTGGCGAGGAGGATGGGCCAGACAAATTCTATGTGATCCTGGTCGATAATGGCCGCAGCGGAGTTTACGCTTCCACATATGTGGAAGCACTCACTTGCATTCGCTGTGGGGCCTGCATGAATGCCTGCCCGGTCTATCGCTCAGTGGGTGGGCATGCCTACGGATGGGTGTATCCGGGGCCGATTGGCTCGGTCATCACCCCTCTACTCGCGGGGCTGGAAAATTCGAAACCGCTGCCTCATGCCAGCAGCCTGTGTGGAGCGTGCAAGCAGGTGTGCCCGGTGGACATCGATCTACCTCAGATGCTCCTTGACCTGCGTCATGCTCTCTATGCCGAAGGCAAAGTTGGTAGCATCTGGCGACTTGGTCTTAAATTGTGGGCACTCGCAAACCAGACTCCAGCCCTGTTTGAACTGGGAGGCAGGACGGCACGGCTGGTCACAGGGAAACGCCCACCGAACACGCTCCCGGGGCCGCTCAAAGGATGGTCGAAGTATCGCACCTTCCCT
>JAHEME010000141.1 GCA_024643825.1 Chloroflexota bacterium
TCCTGCCAATGACTCGCAGCGCCGGCTGTTGACTCTTTTTACCCGGCGCGGGCCATTGCGCGGACGGCAGATCGCGCGCTCCATGCCCCGCCGTGATTGGCAGGCTTCCGTCAACCAGTTGATCGAGCGCGGCCTGGTGCAGCGCGAGCCTGTGCTCGATGCGCCCGCCGTCAACGTGAAAATCGTCCGCATGGCGGAGCTTGCCATCCTCCCGGAACGTGTGGACGATGCCATCCGTCAGTACCTTGACCCGGAGCAGCTCCCCGCCAACCGCCGATCCGCCGCCGAACGTCGCGCCAGCCTGCTCCACGTGCTGGCGCGTGAACGCAAGCCGCTGGAAGTCGGTCGTCTGTATGCGGGCGTTCCCGGCGCAGGCATTGCCGATCTGCGCGCGCTGGCGGAGGACGATCTGATCGTGCTGCGCAAGGAAGAGACCTGGCGCGATCCGCTGGAAAGCACCGTCTTCATTCCCGATTCCCCGCCCAACCTGACGCTCGATCAGGCCAGAGCCTGGGAAGTTGTCCGCGCTGCATTAGACGCAGGCGAAACCCCGCAGCCCATCCTGATTCATGGCGTGACCGGATCAGGCAAGACGGAGGTGTATCTTCGCGCCGTCGATCACGTACTGGCGGCAGGCAAGAGCGCCATCGTCCTCGTCCCGGAGATCGCCCTCACGCCGCAGACCATCCGCCGCTTCGGGGCGCGCTTTCCCGGTCGCATGGGGTTGATCCATAGCCAGCTTTCACCCGGCGAACGCTACGATACCTGGCGGCGTGCGCGTAGCGGTCAGTTCGATGTCATCATCGGCCCGCGCTCCGCGCTGTTCTCCCCCCTGATCAACCTGGGCCTGATCGTGATCGACGAATGCCACGACGATAGCTACAAGCAGTCGCCGCCCGTCCCGCCCCCCTACTACCACACGCTCCCGACGGCAGTCGAATACGCCCGTCAGCACAATGCGCTGGTGATCATGGGTAGTGCGACCCCCAATCTCACCACCTTCGCCCAGTCCCGCCCTCCCGGTTCCGAAGAGACGGGAACCTATACCCTGATCGATCTTCCCGCCCGCATCATGGGCCACCGCCGCGCCATCGAGATGCAGGCCATCCATTACCAGATTCCCCAGACGCGCTACATCCATCACGCCGATGACCCGGAGCAGGCGGTGATGATCGATTTGCCCCCTGTCCAGATCGTCGATATGCGCCAGGAACTCCGCGTAGGCAACCGATCCATCTTCAGCCGCGCTTTATCCTCGGCTCTGGAGCAGACCCTTGAACGCGGCGAGCAGGTGATCCTCTTTCTCAACCGTCGTGGCACTGCGACCTATGTCTTCTGCCGCAACTGTGGTCATGTGATGGAGTGCCCTAACTGCGGCACGCCCCTGACGTGGCATATGCGCCATACCGGAAGTGGTCTGCTGGTGTGCCATCACTGCAACTACCGGGGCAGCCAGCCCGATCACTGCCCCGAATGCGACTCGGAGCAGATTCGCTACTTCGGCGGCGGCACAGAGCGTATTGAAGAAGAGGTCAGGAAACGCTTCCCTGATGCAGGCGTCGTGCGCTGGGATCGCGATACCACCGGCGGCAAGGGTTCACACGAGGCCCTGCTTCAACGGTTCATCAATCGGCAGGCCAATATCCTGATCGGCACGCAGATGGTCGCCAAGGGCCTTGACCTCCCCCTGGTGACTCTCGTGGGCGTGATCAGCGCCGATACTGCCCTGTATCTGCCCGATTACCGCAGCGGTGAGCGCACCTTCCAGCTTCTGACACAGGTCGCAGGACGTGCTGGGCGTGGTCTGCTGGGCGGGGAAGTTGTGTTGCAAACCTACGACCCCGATCACTACGCCATCCGCGCCGCCGCCAATCATGACTTCCACAGCTTCTACTCCGAAGAGATGCGCCATCGGGAAACCATCGGCTATCCCCCGTTCAGCCGCCTGATCCGCCTCCTGATCCGCGAGCCAGACGCGGAACGCGCCCAGGAACGCGCCGGGGAACTGGCTCGCAAACTGAGCCGCCGTATCCGCGAGCAGAGGCTGGTCAACACAGAGTTGATCGGCCCAGCCCCCGCCTTCTATCCCCGCCGCCACAACCTCCACCGCTGGCACGTGATCATTCGCGGCCCCAACCCCGCCGCCATCCTTGAGGGCATCACCACCACGCCCGGCCTTCACATCGATGTCGATCCCGTCTCTCTGCTCTAGCCGCGAGCGTCGATCCAACTAATCCGATTAGTCTGCTTTTCTCCGTGCCTTCTGTGCCTCTGTGGTTCCCGCTTTTGCTTTTTCTTTGCGCCCTTTGCGCCTTTGCGGTGAACCACTTCTTCATTCTTTTACAACCCCATCAGCCTGCGCCAAATCCCCTCCCAAACCCAACCTTAAAAGTTTCCCCAAATGCTTGCGTTAGAACGAAGGTTCTGATAGAATACTATCATAGAACGAAAGTTCTTTTGCCTGGAGAAGGACGCAGAAAAGAGGGGGAGTGTTGTGACTGGAATCTCCCTCAAGAAGCATCGTATGGGAAGCAAGAGATCGGGGCTTATCGGGAATGTTCTCCCCCTCTCAAAGCGTCTTTATAGAGGCAGCAATGCAGCCGCGTGAAGGATTATCGAGCGCCAGTTCAGGAGGATAGGATGCGCGAAGGGATGCTGTGGTTTGACAATAGTGAACAGCGTGACATCGATGCCAAGATCAGCCGGGCAGTCGAATATTATCAAGCCAAATATGGAGTACGACCTACGTTGTGCTTCGTGCATCCAACGATGATACTGGGCAGCAGTCTCATGTGGGAGGGCATGGAACTGCGCGGAACCAATTCCGTGCTTCCGAATCATTTCTGGTTGGGCACTGGCGAAGAGGCGAAGATCACTGCTGCATGACCTCTGCGCCATAGGCGCTGATCATTCATGGGCGAACTTTCACTGGCCGGGTATCTGAGATGCGCGGTCAGTTTTTTTTGTAGCGCCACGAGCCTATTACAATTTCCCCTCAATTCGAGGATGTTACCCTTAGTCCACTTCTCCCACGCTTGACGCTGATTGCACCTACGGCTAGAATAACCAGACTGACCGTACTTGACGGGTTCCTGGTCATTTCCTGGAGAAGTCTGTGAGCAATCGTTGGCCTGGCAAATTCGTGATTGGGCTTACTGGCAATATCGCCTCTGGCAAGAGCGTGGTGCGCCGCATGTTGGAGGCGCTCGAAGCGTTCTCCATTGATGCGGATGGGCTTGCTCACCGTGCTATGTCCCCCGGAGCGCCCGCGTTTCAACCCGTGGTCGATCAGTTTGGCAAATGGCTGGTTGGTGCGGATGGCAAGATCGACCGCGCAAAACTCGCCAACATCGTATTCACCGATGCCGATGCGCTCCGTCGCCTTGAAATGATCACCCACCCGATCATCAAGCAGGTGGTCGATCTGCTGATCCGCCGTTCATCGCAAAAAGTCATCGTAATCGAGGCCATCAAATTGTTCGAGGCAGGCATGGCAGCAGATTGCGACTCCGTGTGGGTGGTGGATGCCCCGGAGAGTGTGCAGATTCAGCGTCTGATCGAACAGCGCAAGATGACCGAAGCCGATGCGAAGATGCGCATCGCCGCGCAAAGCCCGCAATCCGATAAGCTCGCCCGCGCCAACGTGATCATCTATAACGGCGACGGCTACGAAAATACCTTTGATCAGGTCTCCAAGCATCTCGCCGAACTGACTGCCCCCCTGGAAGAAGCGAAGAAGCCAGAGGAAGAAGTCAAAGCCCCGGAGGAGCCAGTCAAGGAAGCGGAAGTTCCCGCTGCGCCTCCTGTCGAGGAGAAGAAGGAAGAAGCCCCCGTCGCTTCTGCCGATCTCAAGGTGCGGCGTGGTGGCCCGAAGGATGCCGAAGCGATTGCCGCCTTCCTCAACGCCGTGAATGGAACCACCCTGGAACGCTCCGATGTGATCATGCGCTTCGGGCAGAAGGTCTACGTCATCGCCGAAGCGGGCACAGCGATCAAGGGGCTGGGCGGCTGGCAGGTTGAAAACCTGATCACCCGCATCGATGAGGTATTGGTGGGCGAAGGCTCTCCGGTGGAGGAGACCGTCTCCGCGCTGATCGATAGCATGGAGAAAGCCTCCAACCAGCTTCAGAGCGAAATATCCCTCCTGTTTCTCCCCGAGAACGCGCCCGAAGCGATGCAAGCCGCCGTGCGCAAGAAGGGCTACGAGAAGCAGCAGGCTGCCGATCTACGCATCCCCGATTGGCGCGAAGCCGCCGAAGAGTCGGCTCCGCCCCAATCCGTGTTGAATGTGAAACTCCTGCGCGAGGATCGCGTGCTCAAGCCGATCTAAACTCGGTCGCAAAATCGATAGTGAGGACTGATGGTAGAATTCTTTAATCGTACAATGGATAATCTACGCAAAGGGCCGGTAGGCCCGGTCGTGCGCTGGGCGGAAACCCATCCTCGGCTCGCCGCGTGGATTGTGCTGGCGCTCGGCATGGTGATCCTGCTTGTCATCGAAGCGCGGGACGTGGGCTTGCTTCCCGGTCAGTGGGTCGCATTGATCACCGCGACCGTGCTCGTAGCCGGGGCCTGCATCTGGATCATCAGTTGGGAAGATGGCGACGAAGAGGATGAAGAATCCGAAGAAGACGATTCCTGATCGCTTCTCTATGCACACAAAATGGGCCAGCATCGTTTACCGCTGGCCTATTTTAATTTCGCCAAACGCCCCGTCCAGTACTATACTGATCCCATACTACGAACACACCCGGCGGTCTGGCACGCCCCCGGCATGGAGCAAGCCCACCAATGACCGATTCTCTCACCATTAGTCTGGGGCAGTTCGATACCCGTTGGGGCCAGCCGGATCACAACATGGCCCGCGTCCGCGAGTGGGTTGCCGAGGCCGCCCAGCGTGGCTCCGATGTGGTCGTCTTCCCCGAATTATGGGATACTGGGTTTGTCCTGGATCGTGCAGTCGAACTCGGCACAGGGGCCACCGAAGGCCGTTTCGCCGAAGTAGCAGAACTCGCCCAGGAGCACGCGATCCACATCGTCGGCTCCATGCTCGAACTCGGTCATCCCCAGGGCACATCCCGACCCGCCTACAATACCGCCATGTGGTTTAGCCCCGATGGAGCTTCGCCGGGCAGCTACCGCAAGATGCACCTCTTTCGCCCCTACGATGAAGATAAGTATCTGCTGCCGGGCATATCCCCCCACTGGCTCAACCTCCCCTGGGGCATGAGCAGCATCGGCATCTGCTACGATCTGCGTTTCCCCGAACTCTTCCGCAGCTACGCCGTCGCTGGCTGCTGGATGTGCTTCCTGCCAGCCCAGTGGCCCTACCCCCGTGAGATGCACTGGCTGACCCTCCTCCGCGCCCGCGCCATCGAAAACCAGATGATCATCGTCGCCTGCAACCGCGTCGGGCAGGAAGGCGATCAGGTCTTCTGCGGTCGCTCCACCATCATCGATGCCTGGGGCGAAACCGTCATCGAGGGCGGCGATCAGGAGGAACTCCTCACCGCCACCGTCGATCTCGCCCATGTGAACTACGTCCGCGAAAACTGGCCCGTCTTCGAAGACCGCCGTCCTGACGCCTACGACATCGACTAGGAGGGCACCGATGTGTGCACCCGCCCGGCCTCACGAATTACGCAGCTGATTCCCCAGCACGAAGACCGCGTGCGGAAAGCTCCTACGATACATTCATGAGATCATAGTAGAACCGCTGAAGCACATAGATTCCGACGGCAGCCAGCACAGACCAGAGCAAGGATTGACTCTCGCCCATTGCCACGCTGGTTAGCTGCAAGTACACCACTCCCCCGGCAACCAGTGAATTAATGATCACTGCAAAATCAGAGAGTGTTCCTCGATTTCGGATCAGCATTCGCGCCAGCATAGGCCGCTGGGCTGCCCCGGCTGCTGACTTCTGCTTACGAGTAATATAGTCTTCGAGTGAGGCATCGATGGCTAAGAATTGTTCCTCGATCTGACGCATCATGCCTTCATAGGCTCTCAGCTTCGCCCTGCGTGCAATCATCCGATTAAGGAGCGTCACGCCAAACAGGAACAGGATGAGGAGAACGACCTGTGAAATACGATTCACCTTCACGACGTCGGCGGACGTCTGGCTGGCAAGGAAAACCAGCGCTCCGGCTGCCGCCGATACAATCGTCAGAAAAAACTGCATCCTCTGCTCCCCTTGTGCCTCTTCGGCGAGCTTCCATGTATTCACCCGCTCGTATTCGTGAAACAGGTAGTCTACGCGAACCGAGTCAGCATGTTGATCGTCTTGTTGGGAAGTGGAATTCATCGCGCATAGTCCTTCAGGGTGTGGTTTTCCGACCTGGGTCGGGATCGTACAGAATCACGAGTTGCGGAGCTTGTTGCCCAGCACGAACCCGATCAGCCCGGTGAGCGTGATGCCCAACAGCACCTCGAACGTCATCAACATTCCGACGTGCGAGAGATACGGACGCAGCGTCCCGACCTCCATTGTGGTGATCGTGCTTAGGCTGAACAGCAGATTATCCAGTACCTTGAGAGTGGGCGCGCACCCGTCGCGCCACGCGGCGCTGAGATCAGCATACCCGCACCCCGGCATCGCCGTGACCATCCCGCCGATCCGGTAGATGAGGCCACATGTAAGAAATAGGAAGCAGAACCAGAAGATGGGCTTCAGTTGATTTAAGCCATGTCCTGCTATTTTGTTCTCAATTTCAACAGCAACCCATTTGCTGAAACGAGGCTGGCAAGACTCATCGATCCACTGTCCGGGTCGTCCAAGGTAGAATTTACGAATCCATCTTGGAGCAGACAGGAGTTTTTCCATGGTCTTCTTCTGCAAATATGCCCAATTGGCTCCTTCATAATCACCTCTTGCCTGGAAATATCCCTCAAGGGATTTGTAGATTTCTCGCGCAAGATCATATCTCCTAGTAGAGTCTTCCCAGATCATTGATGCTCCCCGGCTGTCCCGCAACTTGGTATCCGTTAACCCGTAAATTTGCTGGATGTAGGTTCCAGTTAATCTGATACCATGCAAGCAATGTTCGTCTAATGGACAAAACAGAACTAACTCGCATAATATAAGGTATGGCAAAGAGACAATTCATTCTGAC
>JAHEME010000142.1 GCA_024643825.1 Chloroflexota bacterium
GAGTGCGCTCCGAGAACGTTCCCACGAAGTGTTTGTCAGCCCACACCCTGACGAAGATCGAGATTTGGACGAGGAGATTGCAACTCTATTTTCTCAACCAAATGAGAAGAGCCAAACTCTCAGACCGTCGCAGACGATCCGGCCACTTGACGTTGATAAACTGGCTCAACTTATCCAACCTGGCGGAGAGTTTGCCACCGCTTTCCCCAACTATGAGTATCGACCCCAGCAAGGTCAGATGCTGCGTGCGGTAGCCACAGCCTTCAACACAGGGCAGCATATGCTGATCGAAGCGCCCACAGGCGTGGGGAAATCGGTTGCCTATCTTATTCCGGCTGCCTCATTTGCCGTGGAAAATGATGATCGGGTCGTGATCAGTACAAACACGATCAATCTTCAAGAGCAGCTCATCAATAAAGACATTCCTCAACTTCATGAAGCGTTGAATTTACCCTTTCGGTCAGCCGTTCTTAAAGGCCGGAGCAACTATCTGTGCCCGCGTCGATTAGCGGCCCTGAGGAGGCGAGGCCCGACGTCACGAGATGAAATGCAAATACTCGCTAGAATTCTCGTCTGGCTGAAGGACAGCCGCACTGGTGATCGTGGCGAACTAACGCTGCGCGGCCCAGCGGAAGCGGGAGTCTGGCATCGGTTAAGCGCGGAAGATGAAGGATGCACAACAGATCGATGCGCTACCCAGATGGCTGGTACATGCCCATTCTATAGGGCGCGTCGCGCAGCGG
Organism: Chloroflexota bacterium; assembly: GCA_024643825.1. Lineage (GTDB taxonomy): Bacteria > Chloroflexota > Anaerolineae > Aggregatilineales > UBA3940 > JAHEME01. Next base: position 744 of record JAHEME010000142.1, read on the forward strand.
AATCAGCGCATATCCTGGTTGTGAATCATGCGCTTTTACTGGCAGATGTCGCGGCGGAAGGAAGGGTGTTACCTGATTATCGATATCTGGTTGTAGACGAAGCCCACCACCTGGAAGAGGCCACGACGAATGGCTTGAGCTTTCGCACTGATCCTTATGCCATTATGCGGCAGGTCGGCGAGCTGGGAACGGCCACAACTGGTTTGCTGGGAGAACTACTGAAGCAGGCTTGCGGCAGTATTCCACCAGAGTACTTTGTTACACTAGAGTCCTTTGTCAACATTGTTGTCGAAGCCTCCAGCTACATGAACCAGCATGTGGACCAATTCTTTCTCGTGCTGCGGCGTTTCTTAGAGGATCACGTAAGAATCCCAAGAAACGCCTACACGCAGCAGGTGCGTATTTTGAATGTTCTCCGGACGCAGCCCGCCTGGGCAGAGGTGGTGGCTCACTGGGATAACCTGAGTCGATTTACATCCGGCATCGCCGATGCCATGACTCAACTGGCCGTAGGATTGCGCGAGTTAGAGTCCTTTGACATGCCACAATACGACGATCTGGTCGTGGGAGTGTCTGCTGCGGCGCGTCATCTAACACAACTGCATGAGCGTCTGCACGAGGTTGTTCTGGAGGCGGATCCCAATTACGTGTATTGGACAGAATTCCAGCCGGACGGGGCGCGGATCTCTATACACGCTGCTCCTCTGGATGTTGGCCCTCTGGTGCAAAGCCATCTCTGGTACAGCAAAGATACCATTGTCATGACCAGTGCGACTATACGTACTGACGGCTCATTTGCCTACATACGCGAGCGGCTGGATGCGGATGAGGTGGAAGAAGTCGTAGTCGAGTCACCATTCGACTATGAATCGAATACGTTGCTTTATCTCGTCAATGACATTCCCGAACCAGCCGAGCAAATTCCTTACCAGCGCATGGTGGAACAGGGAATCCTCGATCTGTGCAAGGCGACTGAGGGGCGGGCGCTGATATTGTTTACCAGCTACAGCCAGCTTCGCCAGACATCCAATGCTATAAGTGACTCCCTCGCTGAAGATGGCATTGTCGTCTATGATCAGAGTGATGGATCGAGTCGCTCTCAGCTTCTCGGAGGGTTTGTTACCAGCGAGAAGGCGGTCCTGATGGGTACACGCTCTTTTTGGGAAGGGGTAGATGTGACAGGGGCGGATCTCAGCACCGTTGTTATTGTGCGGCTGCCATTCAGCGTACCCAGCGACCCGTTGTTTGCTGCCCGAAGTGAGACGTTCGATAACCCCTTCACTCAGTATGCGATACCAGAGACAATACTTCGCTTTCGGCAAGGATTTGGTCGTCTAATTCGCCGTAAGGATGATCGGGGAGTTGTCGCAATCTTTGATCGTAGGGTGCTCACAAAGCAGTACGGGCGGCTCTTTCTTGACTCTTTGCCTCTTAGCACTATACGACGAGGCCCAATGGATGATTTGCCTGGGGCAGCCGTTCGCTGGATATCAGGGCAGTAATACTTTGCGTCTCGTCGTCTCGACGCTACAATGAGACCATAGTAGAAATCAGAATAGGCACATCGCAACGGTCTTTCTACAAGACTGGGGGTGCAATGACAGACGAGCAGCGCAGCGATAACAAGAGAATCTGCATCATCGAAGATGAGCCCGCGATGGTTGAATTGATGACCCTTATCCTCAAGAACCGTGGGTTCGATGTAGTCGGAGCCATTGGAGGTCAGGATGGGTTGGAGATGATCCGGCAGGATCAGCCAGATCTTGTCTTGTTGGACTTGATGATGCCTGACATGAGTGGTTGGGATGTATATCAGCATATGAAGGCAGATGATCACATGAAGGAGATCCCAGTGATCATTGTGACGGCAAAGGCGCAGAGCATCGATAAAGTTCTTGGCTTGCATATCGCTAAGGTTCAAGACTATATCACGAAGCCTTTTACCCCCAATGAACTCGTAGATAGCATAAGAAAGGTTCTTTCAGGGGAACGTAGGCTGGATGCATAGAATGATTCCAAAGCTCCGTGGTTGGTGGGTGGATGAGGTTGGCACGTGAAACCCCGAATAGGTCGTCTTGTTCGAGGCCGAGACAATCTCACTGTTCTTGCTCGTGTTCAGTGGTGCGATTCTTTTTTGTGCCGGTTGCGCGGGCTGATGTTTAGACGCCATCTAGCTTCTGATGAGGGGCTACTGTTGGTGGAAACATATGAAAGCCGGGCATCTTCTTCCATTCATATGCTGTTTATGGCGTTTCCCATTGCAGTAATCTGGATTGACGAATCGTTTCACATCGTAGATACGGCGCTTGCGAAGCCCTGGCGACCAGCGTATGTCCCTCGGAAGCCCGCACGCTATACATTAGAGGCGGTTCCGCAGGTATTAGACCATCTCTCAATAGGCGATGTGGTTATCTTTGAAACTATCTCCTCATAGCTCTTCTACAAAATCGCATATTCTGCTGATCGTCTTCATTGGTCTCATTGCCACCTCAAACCCAATGGATGCCGTTGCTCAGGACTCTACCCCAGATGTCCGTCTGACCAGTCCCATAATTCATGTTGTGCAACCAGGCGAGTCGCTTTTCTCAATAGCGGATCAATACGGCGTGGCAGCAGATGCCATCGTGTCTGCAAACGCGTTGGATGGTGCTCCGAAGGTGGTGGTTGGATTGCGGACAGTGATTCCATTAGGTCATCTGACGATGGAATCGGAAAATGTGGTTATCCAATTTGGGGACTCCTTCGACCAGATCGCTTCTCGCTATGAAATATCGCGCGAAGTGCTTGGCCTTGCTAATCGAGTCGTAAATCCAGCATTAGTATTTGTCGGACAGCAACTTGTCCTTCCTTCGTCAGAAGTTCTAATCGGATCAACTGCCTCCTCCCTGTATCAAATCACTTCGGGTCAGACCTTCTGGAAGGCCGCGCTTTTACTTGACACGAGTCCTTCTGAACTGATCATAGCTAACGATTTCATCAATCCGCACCTTATTACCGACGGGCAAGTAATCCGTATCCCTGCTGATAAGAGAGATGGGGCGAGTCTTCCTGAGCCGTGGAGGAAGTTGGAATTGCATCCATTACCGCTGGAGCCAGGTCGAACAAGCTCCCTACTGGTTGAGACTTCTCAGTCAGGAACTATCGCGGGATCGTTTCTGGGTAATGATCTCAGGTTAATACCGGACGGTGAGAATCGATATGTCGCACTTCTGGGTATTTATCGGTGGACTGCACCCGGAATCTATCCTCTTACCGTTTCCTACACGGGTGAAGATGGTTCAGAAACAGCCTTCTCCCGGCTTGTTCAGATTGTGGCTGGCGGATATACGTCCGAAATTATCAATCTTTCGCCGGAGGATGCTGCCGTTTTGGCTGATTCGGAGACTGTCCAGGGGGAAGCTGGATACATTCAACAGACGATGAGTGGGTATAGTTCCGAGCGTTTATGGGATGGTCTGTTCCGTTTACCTGCATCGGGGATCATGAGTTCGGCCTTCGGAACTGCACGCTCTTACGACGGAGGAAACGGGTACGATACGTTTCATGCGGGGGCAGACCTGGCAGCGCTAACAGGGACTCCTATCTATGCCCCTGCTGCGGGTGTCATAGTTGATACAGCCTCGCTGTCTGTACGCGGATACGCGACCATTCTGGATCATGGTTGGGGTGTGTATTCCGGATTTTGGCATCAATCTGGCATTCTTGTGGAGCCAGGGGACATAGTCGCAGCGGGTCAGCAAATCGGAACGGTAGGTAATACGGGCCTTTCTACGGCATCACATGTTCACTGGGAAATGTGGGTGACAGGTGTGCAGGTGGATCCGCTGGAATGGGCACGAGAGGAGTTCCCATGAGATGTGCCCATACGATTGCGACCTCCCTCCCGACTGGGTATAATGACGCCCGTTGCGAGAGATTACCCTCCATCGAATGTGTATCCCCTCAAGTTGTTATAAGAAGCATGGAGTCTATTCCGAGTGGCGCAGCCTAACACTCAAACAGCAGAATACTGGAACAAAGAATTTCAGGTCACTCAGGATGATCTGGACTACGTCTTTTCGGTTCTCCTGGAAACTGAGACTCCGCTATCGATTGATGAAATCGCCCTTATAGCGGTGCGCTACCGACTCTCTCACCCGCAGGAGAGCGTGTCTGCGCAACCTGATGTTGCCAAATCCAGCTATGATCCGACACAGGTCTACAAAGTTGGGGATAAGTTCTTGTTCCCAGAGTTTGGTAATAAACCGGGTGAAGTCATCGATATTCGTCCAGGGGATAACCCTGACTATGGCGACTATTCGGTACTTGAGGTGAAATTCGCAGGTAGCCGAATTGCCGAATTCGCCAGCGGCTTGACTGTTAGCCTTACGCCACAGCCTGAAGAGGAATCGCAGGAGGCCCCCGAAGACAGGGAGCCGATGTCTGCAGAGGAGATATTTATCGAATGGGGTGGGGGTGTTGCGCAGACTTTTGAAGAGAGCCTGCACAACCAGCCGGATCTTGTGCGCTTAGCGGGGCGTTGGTTTCCCAAGTCACTGCTTGCCAATGTAAATTCTGGACATCTTAATTTGGCCGAAGCCATTCTGGATATGAATGGTGGTGGTCCGATGACTACAAGAGACATCATGGAGCAGGTTGGCATGATGCGCGGGATCAATGATCGCCTTGCAGAATTCTCTTTGAACTATGGTCTTCAGGAAGACGAACGCTTTGATGAGGTTGGGCCGTCAGGACAAGTCTTGTGGTTCTTGCACGGAATAGAACCGGAGGGTGTTCTGCATCTCCCCGTGCGCTTGGAGTATGCTCCAATATCAAGCGACGCTGGTATGCTGAGTGAGGAACTCCGGGAGATAGAGATGCAAATCGGTGATGAACACACCGAACTGCTCTCTGGTCGAATTCTTCAAACGCAGTCAGCGAATGTCACACTAATCTATCCGCATCTTCGTTCCGGCACATTACCGCTATCGCCAGCCCTTCGATCCTTATTCCCAACAGCCTATCAGTCTCCGCGTATCCATTTTACGCTTGTGGATGATGAAACTGGAGAGGAAACATCTGCTTGGGTGGTGCGTCCTGGTGGGTATGTCTATGGGGTGGGAGGATTCTTTGAACGTCACGAGATTCCCATTGGCGGTTATCTAACCATAGAGCGAACAGAATCACCTGGACGTGTACTTGTCAAAGCCCCGGTGCGGAAGCCAAGGAAAGAATGGGTACGTGTAGCACATATGGAGAAACATCACTTACGCTTCGAGATCGAACAGCGGGCCATCGCTGCTGGCTATGATGATCTCATGATCATGGTGATTGAAGATCAAGAAGCCGTAGACGAATTGGCTTCCCGACTTCTTCAACGCAAAGTTCCTCTTGAGGAAACGATGGCAGAGATACTCCGCGATTTGGCGGCGGGTAGCCCCCAGGGGAATGTACATGCAAAGACCCTATACAGTGCGGTGAATATCGTGAGGCGCTGCCCTCCCGGCCCCATTTTTGCTAGACTGATGGCCTTACCAGAATTTGAACATGTCGCCGGCCCTTATTGGCGTCTGAGGCTAGGCGAAGGTGGAGCTTAATTCTGCAATTCCCTGGCTAGACTTGGAGGTCTTGCATCGTGCCACGTCCATCTGTTCCCAGCAGTTTGGTCAGACCAACACTTATGACACAATTTCATATCGATTACGATTGGTGGGTTCGGTCGTCCAGTGACTTGCAATTGTATTTGAGCCAGCATTTGTGCGAACAGCATCGAGAGGAGCTTCTGGCAGCAGAGGATATTTCTTTGTTGAGGGATTGGATTGATCCAGAAACCGGTCTAGTGCTTCGGGTAAATGGCTTGCATTATGCGTTGCTGACCCATTGCAGTATCCAATCGGATTACATCACAGATCGAATGTCGCTGGTGGATGCTGTCTTTCGAGCGTTCCTGGCTCGAGGCAATCATCCTATGACGCCCATTGAACTTGCGGAAAGAACTGGGCGTGCTGCGGCCACAATCCTTAAGACGCTGTCTGGCGAAGAAACTTATCGGGGGTTGCGCCCTTATGTTAGTGAGAGTGCTTGACGGAAATTGAGAAAATCGCACCTTTAAGCCCCTGTAGCTCAGTGGACAGAGCGGCAGCCTTCTAAGCTGATGGTCGCAGGTTCGAGTCCTGCCAGGGGCATTGTTAGTGTTAGGTTGGTAATTGGTTATAATGAGGTCTGTTGCATCCGCCTGCATGTTGGGCGGATTTTTTTAGTTCCAAGGGCCGGGTCTAAACCCTTCGCCTTGAGGCGAACAGCTTTAGCAAGTTGAGGTATAGTTCCACCGAGAGGGGGAACTATGCCAGAGTATCGAAAAGGGCCGCATACAAC
>JAHEME010000143.1 GCA_024643825.1 Chloroflexota bacterium
CGGGCGGGCGTCGCCTTCAAAGCTCGGATTTTTCAGTGCGTTGGCTACCGGGAGATCGACGGGCGGGGCGACCGGAATCGACGTGGCGACATTCACCGCAGGCGCATCTGGCGGCAGCGCAGCAGAGGGCGTGGGAGTCTGGGTGACTACTATAATGTAGGGGGTGGGGGTGGCATCGCTGGCGGAGGGCGCGGCGCAGGCGGTGACGGTCAACAGCACGATGACGCCTGCCGCTGCAATCATGGCGGGGATGGGTTTCTTCCCCGCCTTGACCTCAGTGCCAGGTCTGCCTCTACGCGTCGGATGTTGATGAGTTGCTACCTCACCCCCGGCCCCTCTCCGTACCGGAGAGGGGAGAAAAACAGCCTCGCCTCGGTTGTGGATTCTCAAAACGGTCGGAGTCTGAACTCGCTCAGGATGAGGGGTAATGGATATGTACGGTTTCGGGTGATTCATAAGGCTCCTATCACAACGAAGGGGTGAGTATAGCGAATGTAACTGACTTGCGTTGCGATAGGCGGATCAGCGTAGGGGAGACGTCTAAGGGGCGGCGCTATCGATATGGCTGCGCCACGATGCTTCGAGGGAGGCCGCCGCATAGAAGACGATCAGGAGGTGGGCGGGGTGATCGGTTGGATTGTAGAAGGCGTGCGGCTGGGTGGAATCGAACAGCAGGCTGCATCCGGGGGTCAGGGAGTAGGCTTGGTCGGCGACGTAGTAGTCGGCTTCGCCTTCTATGCAGTAGACAAATTCCTCGCCGGGATGCGTCACCGGATCAGCGGCGTTGCCCGCGCCGGGGTCGAGGGTCAGGAGGAACGGTTCCAGCTTCTGAGAACGGAGGCCGATCCCCAGGCTCTGCATGATCAGCCCCGTGACCTGCGACCCCAGCCGCTGATCGGGACGGACGAAGACGACGGTCTGCTCCTGCACGTCTTCAAAGAAGGCAGTGATGGGGACAGCGAGGGCCGTCGCCAGCCGATGCAGGGACGAGACGGTGGGGGAGTTCTCGCCGCGCTCGATGAGGCTGATGGCGTTGATCGAGAGGCTCGAACGCTCGGCAAGGGCGCGGAGGGAAAGACTCTGGCGCTCTCGCAGGGTGCGGATGCGCTGGCCTACGTTGGGTTCGATGGGTGTGTTCACGGGTAATCCTTTTGGCGACCGGCTACTTAAATTGATCAAATCCCATTATAGTGGCGCAATGAAAGCAATACAAGCATCCCTGTCCCGCCGCTGGTGGCCCTTGGCATAGAGGTGGGCAGTGCGGCCCCGGTGATCATCCGGTGGAGGAGTAGGATACTCCGAGCAGAGGCTCGCTCCTGATCCAGTAGACGCTGATTTGAAGAGTCCGTTGCGTTCTCGTAACGGTCTTTTTGTATGGTGGGAGCATCCCAATCAAGGAGAATGCTATGACACAGACAGCAGCACAAACTGTACCGTCCGATCCCCTGATTCGCGCCGCCGGGGGTTTTGCTATCGTAGGCGGCATCATTGGTATTTTCGGCGTGGTATTCCTGATTCTAATGTTCGTACTGTTTGCATCACCGAACAAGGAACTCGGCCTCACCTTCGGCATGCTCAACGATATTTGTGTGGCGCTTCAGTATTTGCTGACGATCCCGATTGCGCTGGCGCTGTATCGGATTCTGCTACCGTACAACGCGCCGCTGATCGGTGTGGCGACGATCCTCGGCGTTGTGGCAAGTGTGGCGGTGATCGTATTCCAACTGCTGCTGATATTCGGGGTCATGACGTTCGACAAGCAGGTGGCATGGGCTTCGATTTCGATCCTGACTGCTGGCGCGTGGATGGTCATCACCGGGTATGTGGCACGCGCAACGGGTCGGATGCCGAACAGTGTGTTGATGGGCTGGCTGGCGGCACCGTACTTCGGCTATCCGGTATGGGCGTTCTGGTTGGGTCGGCTGCTGCTGAGGTGGTTCTGATTCGCAGCACGAAACCCCTGTGCAAGAGGATCGTTCATTTATACCGACAGGAAGAACGTCACATTCCGCAGCAGATGCTGGCGGTGTAAGATGACATGAGGGAATGAATCATCCGCACATGCAGGAGAAAATCCGCCATGAGTACAAATGCAGAAGGTGTATTGGTGATTGCTTCTGCCATGCTGGTGCTATTCAGCGCATTGCTGGCCCCGGAAGTTTCGATGCTGGTATGTCTGATCGTGCTGGCGGCGATCACTGCCGCGAACTACAAGGCGAGAGCATTGTAGCCTCGCCTCTTCCCTTATCCTGTCGATAGAGAATGGCTCTGCACCTCCTGACTTTCATCGCAGAGAGGCGTCTACTCTGAACTACTGCGGGCGCTCCCTTGATGATCGGCAAGCCGTTCCTTTGCGCTGGTAATCTGGTGATTGACCGCCTCTGTTGCTGTGCCGCCCGGCACGTTTTTGCGGGAGATGGCACGCTCGAAACTGAAACTATCTTCCACGTCACTGGCAAACACAGGGGACTCTGCCTGAAAGTCCCCCAGCGATAGCGATGCAAGAGGGACTTGCTTTTGTTCCGCCTGCATGACGAGACGTCCAACGACATGATGGGCATCTCGAAACGGAACGCCATGCTCCACCAGATAGTCTGCGATGTCTGTCGCCAATAGGCTCGTATCGAGGGCGGCGTTCATCGCTTCCCCATTGGGAAGCATGGTCTCGATGACGCCCGTGACGACTGGCAGGGTCATGTTCAACGTATCGACGGCATCGAACAGGGGATCTTTATCTTCCTGAAGGTCTTTATTGTAGGTAGATGGTAATCCCTTCAATACCGTCAGCAACCCGACAAGATTGCCAATGAGACGCCCGGATTTTCCCCGTGTCAGTTCCAGCGAATCGGGGTTGCGCTTCTGCGGCATCAGACTTGACCCCGTTGTATAGGCTTCATCCAGTTGGAGAAAGCGATAGCCGGGGCTGGAGAACAGGATCAGGTCTTCGGCAAGACGGCTGAGATGGGTTCCGATCAGTGCCGCACAGAACAGGAATTCGACGATGTGATCGCGATTGCTCACCGCATCTATGCTGTTGGGCGTGACGGCGGACATCCCCAGATCGGCGGCAAGTGCCTCGCGGTCGATGGGGAAGGGATTGCCCGCCAGCGCACCCGATCCCAGCGGGCAGACGCTGGCACGTCTGGCACAGTCATGCAGACGTGCCTGATCGCGTTGGAACATCCAGAAGTAGCTCATAATCCAGTGGCTGAACAACACGGGCTGCGCTGGCTGCAAGTGCGTGTAGCCGGGCATGATCAATGAAATGTGCGTTTCTGCCTGATCGATGAGGGCAGCTTGCAGTTCGGCAAGGTGATCGTGCGTGCGCTGGATGCTCTCCAGCAGCCACAGACACAGATCCACCGCTACCTGATCATTGCGGCTGCGGCCCGTGTGGAGCTTCCCGGCGGCAGGGCCGATTAGTTCCGTTAGACGGCGCTCAATGGCTGTGTGGATGTCTTCGTCAGTGGGGTGGGCAGCAAAGCGATCTTCTGCGAACTCGGAGAGAATCTGTTCCAGCCCGGCATGGATCGCCTGCTGCTCGTCTTCGGTCAGCAGCCCGGCACGCTGCAATGCGCTCGCATAGGCTCCGCTGCCCTGAATATCTACGGCATACAACCGCCAATCAAAGGAGAAGCTGTCGTTAAAACGCTTCATCCTCTCATCCGTTGAGCCGCTGAACCGACCACCCCACAATGTCATACTGAAATCCTTTGAATGAGCGTCAGGCGCTGGTTAGTCTCGCTTGAAGATCGAATAGTCTGGCGCACGGAAGCGGCTCTGCCCGGTTCCGTTGATGCTCAACATGGCATCGACTTTCATGGGCAGGCCCCACAGATTGATGAAGCCTTCCGCATCCCGTTGATCGTAGACATCCATCATGCCGAAGGAGGCATAATCCTCACGATACAGGCTGTATGGGGATTCCCGCCCGGTAACGATGATGTTGCCCTTATACAGCTTCATGTGGACGGCCCCGGTCACATGACGCTGGGTGATCATGACAAAGCCGTCCAGAGCTTCCCGCAGCGAGGAGAACCACTTGCCATCGTACACCAGTTCGGCATAGCGCAGGGCGAGCATCTGCTTGTAATGCAGGGTGTCCTTATCCAGACAGATGCTTTCCAATTCCTGATGGGCCGTGTAGAGGATCGTCCCGCCCGGTGTTTCATAGATACCGTGAGATTTCATACCGACCAGGCGGTTTTCCACCAGATCGACCCGCCCAACCCCGTGTTTGGCTCCCAGTTCGTTTAATTGAGATACCAATTCGACCGGGCCCAGCTTCTTCCCATTGAGGCCAACCGGCGTTCCATTTTCAAATTCCACTGAAATGGACTCCGGTTCATCTGGCGACTGCTCCGGGCTGACGGAGAGCTGGTACATGGATTCTTCGGGTTCGAGCGAGGGGTCTTCCAGCGGGCCACCTTCGTGGCTCATGTGCCAGAAGTTGCTATCCCGGCTGTAGATCGATTTCTCGGAGTGAACCACGGGGACATTATGCGCGCGCGCATAGTTCAGCGCATCTTCCCGGCTGCGAATATCCCACTCACGCCAGGGGGCGATGATCTTGAGGTGGGGGTTGAGGGCCATCACGGTGAGTTCGAAGCGCACCTGATCGTTGCCTTTGCCCGTACAGCCATGCGCAACGGCATCGGCTCCTTCCTGTTCGGCGACTTCAATCTGACGCTTGGCGATCAGGGGGCGTGCCATCGAAGTGCCAAGCAGGTATTTGCGTTCGTAAATAGCCCCCGCCTGGAGGGTAGGGAAGACATAGTTGGTCAGGAATTCCTCACGGAGGTCTTCAATGTAGATCTTGCTGGCCCCGCTTGCTACGGCCTTCTCTTCCAACCCCTCCAGTTCGTCCCCCTGACCAATATCGGCTGTGTAGCAGATGACTTCACATCCATAGTTTTCACGCAGCCAGGGCACAATGACAGACGTGTCGAGACCTCCAGAGTATGCCAGAACTACTTTATTGACCTGCTTTTGTGTTGCCATTATCTTTCTCCTCTATCTGATGAACTGCCTGCGAATTAGAAACCACGCCCTGTGCTCCATCGTCCAGCGAATAGATCAGGGCAACTTCGTCACATCGTTCCCGGAAGGGGCAGGGGCCACAGTCACGCCAGACCTTTTCTGGGAAGTTATGGACCTCATCCCGCACAAAGCCCGCACGCTCGAAGACGCCGAGGGATCGGGTTAGCGTCAATACACGGTGCATGTTCCGTGTGCGGGCAAGCTCAATGGCAGCGGCGATCAAATCCCCGCCCAGGCCGTTGCCGCGACGGTCCGAGTGAACCGCCAGCGACCGCACCTCACATAGTTCGTCGTTGAAGAATACGAGCGAGACGCAGCCCACGATCTGATCCCCTGCCTCGGCGACCAGCCAATCATGGATACCCGCCACCATATTGTCGGGATTGCGCGGGAGCATTCTGCCGGCTCTTACTTCTTCCTCAAACAGCATGAGGATGTCGCCGATCTCGTCTACCTGTGCAGGCCGAATCACGGCTTTATCGGGGTGATTGAATGCGCTGGCCTGCTCAACAGACGAATTGGTTGTCGAAATAGTCACGATTTCCTTAGCCTTGAAGTAGGGTGCGTAGAACGTTGATTAGCTGAGTGATGTGTTCTTCTTCGACGATCAAGGGGGGCAGCAGCCGCAGCACAGTAGGGCCTGCACTCAGGAGCATGACCCCATGCTCGTACCCCTTTTCAACCAGAGGCGCGACCTCGCTGTCCATCTCCACGCCGATGATCAGACCCAGCCCGCGAATCTCCCGGATGTGGGGTGAGTTCAACTCCGCGATCTGCTCTGCTAGCAGCGTGCCCATTTCGTTGACGTGGGCCAGCATCGCCGGGTCACTCACCCGCTGGAAGACGATCTGCGCGGCGCGCGAGGCTACAGGCCCGGCAGCGAAGGTGCTGCCATGATCGCCGGGGTGGATCACGCTGGCGACAGGCTCGGTCATCAGGGTGGCGGCCATCGGCAGACCGCCGCCGAGCGCTTTGGCAAGGGTCATGAGATCAGGTTCAACCCCATACTGTTGATATGCCCAGAGCTTCCCGGTGCGCCCCAGACCGCATTGAATCTCATCGAAAATCAGCAGGGCGTTATGGCGATCACACAGATCGCGCAGACCGTGTAGAAATTCCTTTGTGGCGACGTGTACCCCGCCTTCGCCCTGCACTGGCTCGACGATCACGGCACAGGTCTGTGGGCCAATGAGCTGCGCTGCCGCTTCCAGATCGTTGAAGGGGGCGAAATGTACTCCGGGCATCAGGGGGCGGAAGGGAGCCTGATACTTCTCCCGCGCGGTGGCAGCCAGTGCCCCCGCCGTGCGCCCGTGAAAGCCTCCGCCAAACGCCACAATGTCCGTCTTTCCGGGGAAGTGCGTGGTAGTCGCGTACTTCCGCGCAAACTTGATGGCGGCTTCGTTGGCCTCGCTGCCCGAATTGCAGAAGAAGACACGATCCGCGAAGCTCGATTCGCACAGCATCTCTGCCAGTTCCACCTGCGGGGCTGTGTGAAAGAGATTCGAGACGTGGCTCAACTGGGCGGCCTGCTGCTGAATCCCCTCTACCAGTTCAGGATCGCTGTGACCGAGAGCATTCACCGCAATGCCGGACGTGAAATCAAGGTAGGTTTTACCATCGCTGGCGGTGACTTCCATGCCCTTGCCTTCGACGAGCACAAAAGGCGCGCGCGCATAGGATTGTAGAATGTACTGAGCCTCCTTACTGGGAATATCACTGCCTGTTTCTGTGTTTGCTATCATCTAATCTCCTCTTGTTGTATTTCCTATCGGTGGCTAAAGGTTGTCCCTGTGCCTGCCAGAAGTCCGTCCAGGTCGGTGATCACGACTTGCGGCACGCCGCTCGCCAGTGTTTCCAGCGCCGTGTTCACCTTGGGAATCATGCCGCCGCTGATCGTCTCGGATTCCATCAATGCCTGTGCCTGATCGGGTGTCATTCGTGGGATAAGCTGCGCGCCGTCCAGCACACCGGGCACATTCGTCAGGAAGACAATGCGGGAAGCGCCAACGGCGCAGGAGACCGCACCCGCTGCG
>JAHEME010000144.1 GCA_024643825.1 Chloroflexota bacterium
GGTAGATCGCGCCGATATGGTGCGGCAGGTCGAGCGCATCGGCTATGGCGTGGTCGAAGCCGAATCCGCCGAAGAGATGGAAGACGCCGAACGCGCCGCGCGTCAGGCAGAGGTTCAGCGACAGCAGCGTCTTCTGCTGGTTGGCGTACTTTTCACTCTGCCGCTGTTCCTGCTATCAATGCTGCGCGACTTCAGTTTGCTCGGCGTATGGGCCGATGCCGCCTGGGTCAATGTGCTGATGTGGGCGCTGGCGACTCCAGTGCAGTTCTACGTGGGCTGGCAGTACTACGATGGCGGCTTCAAGGCCCTGCGCAACGGCTCTGCGAATATGGATGTTCTCGTGGCGCTGGGTTCCAGTGTAGCCTACATCTACTCGATAGTCGTCGCCATCCTCGGCCTGATCGCCGAGCGTACGGGCAATATGGCATTAGAGATGCTGCTTGGGCATCATGTGTACTTCGAAACCTCGGCGGTGATCATCACCCTGATTGTGCTCGGCAAGCTGCTGGAAGCGCGCGCCAAGGGCCAGACCAGCGAGGCGATCAAGAAGCTGATGGGCCTCCGGGCCAAAACCGCCCGCGTGATCCGCGATGGCGTGGAACTCGATGTGCCCATCGACCGCGTGGACGTAGGCGATACCGTCGTCGTCCGCCCCGGCGAGAAGATCCCGGTGGATGGTCTGATCATTGAGGGTGCAAGCGCCGTCGATGAAAGCATGATCACAGGGGAAAGTCTGCCCGTAGACAAGGCCCCCGGCGATAAGCTGATCGGCGCGACCATCAACAAGAACGGCCTGCTGACCTTCGAGGCCACCGCTGTAGGCAGGCACACCGCCCTCGCGCAGATCATCAAACTGGTCGAGGACGCTCAGGCAGGCAAAGCGCCGATCCAGAAGCTGGCCGATCAGGTTGCCGGGATATTTGTCCCCGCCGTGATCGCCCTTGCGCTGCTCACCTTCGCTGTGTGGCTGCTGCTGGTTCCGGCGGCGGGCTTCACCGATGCGCTGATCCGGCTGGTGGCGGTGCTCGTGATCGCCTGCCCGTGCGCGATGGGCCTCGCTACACCCACCGCCGTCATGGTCGGCACAGGTCGCGGCGCGGAAAAGGGTATCCTGTTCAAGTCCAGCACCGCGCTGGAAAATGCCCATCGCCTGACCGCCATTGTGCTCGATAAGACAGGCACGATCACCAAAGGCCAGCCTGCCGTCACCGATGTGGTGGTCAATGGCAAGTTCACCCGCGACGATGCGCTGCGATTAGCCGCCAGCGCCGAACGCGGATCAGAGCACCCGCTGGGTGAGGCCATCGTTCGTGCCGCCGAGGAGCAAAATCTTTCGCTGGTAAGCCCCGCTAACTTCCAGTCGATCACCGGGCAGGGCATCCGAGCCGAAGTCGAAGGTCGGGCCGTATTGCTCGGCAATCACCGCTTGATGGAGGCGGAGTCTGTCCATTTGAACGGTCTGGAATCCGAAGCGATCCGTTTGCAGGGCGAAGCCAAGACTGCCATGTGGGTTGCTGTGGATGGCGAGGCCGCCGCCGTGATCGCCGTAGCCGATACGATCAAGGAAGGCAGCCGCGAGGCCATCGCCGAGATGAAGCGGCTTGGCCTGCACGTCGCCATGATCACCGGGGACAACGAAGCCACCGCCAACGAGATCGCGCGCGAAGCGGGTGTTGATACTGTGTTTGCCGAAGTCCTCCCCGGCGACAAAGCCGCCCATGTGCAGCAGCTTCAGCAGCAGGGCTATGTAGTGGGCATGGTCGGCGATGGCATCAACGATGCGCCCGCCCTCGCTGCCGCCGATGTCGGCATCGCCATCGGCACAGGCACAGACGTGGCGATGGAGGCCGCCGACGTGACCCTGATGCGCGGCGATCTGCGCTCCGTGCCGCAGGCCCTTCGTCTGAGCCGCGTGACTCTGCGTACGATCAAGGAGAATCTGTTCTGGGCGTTTGGCTACAATGTCATCCTGATCCCGATTGCAGCGGGCGTGCTGTATCCGTTCACCTGGGCTCCCGATTTCCTGCGCCAACTCAGCCCCATTCTGGCGGCTGGCGCGATGGCCTTCAGTTCGGTGAGTGTCGTGACCAACTCCCTGCGGCTGCGCGGCAAGCGGATCGGGAGTACCTATTAGATGAACAATACACTGCATCTTACCCGCTCGATTGCAATAGGAGCAGGCGGCTAGATTAAGAGGCTACCAGTCGGACACAGTAGGTCTACTTTGGGAGTAGAAGCTACGCAACACGATTTATCCTTGACCAAGTATTTACAAGATCGTAAACTTATAGAACATATGTATGAGGCCACAGCCATGAGTTATTACTGTAGAAGTTGTGCTCACAAACGAGGGTTACTGAATGTTTCCGCGAGATTAGATATTACTGGAAACAATTACCTCCGTGATAAATTCAAAAAGCACACTGTTGCGCCGACAGCAGGTGCTAACTCGATGTCAATTTTCGATGATGGAACTCCACAGAACTATAGTGGGCTTATGACCAGCGGATTGCATTCGGGTTGGGTAGAAGTAGACAGCAAGAATCGTTCAAGCTTAGTGTGGGATGCTAATAAGAGAATCGGAGAAACTTATTCTCCTTCAGGTCCGCGAATTGACAGTGCACTGAGAATTCCCTATTACGATAATTCAAGCAAATGTCATGGTTATACAACTGCTTCCCGTGAAATCTCGAATGCGCGATGTGCCGATTGTGGCAAGTTATATCGGCCATGAGACTTCATTCGATTGAACGATCATCGAGAAACCGATCGAAAGAGAAACATGTTCCACGAGGCGTGGAATCCGACTCACAGGAGAGTTGGTGGAAGGAGCAGTGAAAATGTCCGCCGAACCGACCAAAACCTGGACACCCGAAACCTATCTCGAATTTGAACGCGAGAGCGAAACGCGCCACGAATATCTGAACGGCGAAATCTTTGACATGGTGGGCGCGTCAAGGAATCACAACCTGATTGTGGCAAATGTGATTGCCTCCCTACATCCTCAGTTGCGTGGGCGCAATTGCGAGATTTACCCGACGGATATGCGGGTCAAGGTGAGTAAGAGTGGGCTGTATACATACCCGGACATCAGCGTAGTCTGCGGCGACTCAGATCTCGAAGACCAGCATGGCGACACGCTGCTGAACCCGACTCTTCTCATCGAGGTTCTCTCCCCCTCGACAGCACACTATGATCGCGGGAAGAAGTTTCAGCACTATCGGCGGATTGCCTCGCTGCAAGCCTATGTATTGATTGAGCAGGATGCCTACCGCGTCGAGCACTACGTACGCGCAAACGATCACTGGATTCTGACCGATACCATCGGTCTCGATGCAATGCTTGACCTTCCTTCTATCCAGTGTCGCATGGCGCTTACCGATATCTATGAGAAAGTGGTCTTCGACGATGCCCCACCCGTTAGTTGATCAACTCCGCTTCACACGCAGCGAATGGCTGCACGGTCTCGAAGGAGTCACCGAAGAAGATGGCGCATACCATGCTGGCAGGATGAACAGTATCAGTTGGATGGTGGGGCATCTGGCATGGCAGGAGCATCGCTACTGGTTGAACTATGCCCAGGGCAAGATGATCTACCCTCAGTTGAACACGCTCTATGCCTACCGCGCACCGATGAGTACACCATCCCTGAACGAGATGCGCGACATCTGGGGTGCGGTCACAAAAGCCGCCGATCCCTGGCTCGACGCGTTGACCACCGAGAGCCTGCTGGTCGATCTGCTGCGCGACGGCGAATCGGTTGGGCAGACGGTCGGATCAGCTATGCGCCGCATGACCTATCACTACTGGATTCACATCGGCGAAATTCAGGCGATCCGCCAGATGCTGGATCATCCCAATCTGTACGAGTACGTGGGCGACCTCGAAGGTGAAGCGCCCTATCGTCCCGAATCAGGTAGCTCAAGGTAGAGAAACCTCTACCTTTTGTGAACACTCTATCCTAAGGAGAACTTCTCATGGCTGGTACTGTGTACGATGTAGTATGTGGAATGTCCACCGAATTAGGCAACTGGTCTGAATCGGTGGAGTACGAGGGCAAGACCTATTACTTCTGCTGTGATGGTTGTTCGGGCGCGTTCAAGAAGTCACCCGAATATCATCTTCAGAATTGGGCCGAGGAGCATCCCGGCGTCGATCCTACACCTGCCGTCGCCTGATCGTCAGCACTTCCCGCAAGGAGCAGTCCACCCGGTCTGCTCCTTTTGCGTTCCAGCAGTTCCGTGCCGAGATCGACCGGGTGCTTGTGCACTAAGATGGTGAACAGTCAGGTAGCTGACAACACTCTGGACTGGCCCATCGCGAGACGTTGACAGTTACTCCGACTTGCTGCATCCTTGGCGGAGCAAGGAGGTTGGCATGGATGACTCTCTGCGTATTGGGCGCATAGCTAGACTGCTTCTCGGCGGAATGATTGCCGGTGTCGTGATTGGAATCTCACTGGCGTCCTGCACGGGTAGATCAGTGCCAACAGAACTGCCTGCCGCGACAGACGAAACGACCGTGGAGCCTGCCGCGACCGAAGAACCTATGTCAGGCACGGATGTGGCGTTCGAAGAAGGCCTGCGGTTGTATGAGCCGATCACGATTATCGACCGAGCCGGAGAAGCCCTCGGCGATGGTGAAGTAAGGCTGTATGCGCCAGACAGAGTTGATCTTGGCAGAACTATCGAAGTGCGGCTGGAGATTGAAGTTTGGGATGCAGATCCATCGATATTCAATCCACCACCGTCGCCAACACCCATGCTGGGAACACCGCATCCGACCCCGTCACCGCTCCCACTGAGCGACATCCAATTCATCGAAGTGCGCCAGTTCATGGGGGCGCGGCTCGGTGGTCTGGATGTACGCTCCTTTGAGATTGTGCCAGTGCCGCCCGATGGCATCCGCGAGATGCAGCCCAATGCGATCAACTGGTGGAAGTGGAACGTCAGTGCGGTAGATAGTGGGGCGGTCGGAGACAACCAGCTTGAAGTCGTGGTCTACCTGCCCAACATTCTCTCCGATGGTACGACGTTTAACGAAGAGACCAACCTCATCCCCTTCACCCTCATAGTAAGTGAGCAGCCAACAGTCACGCCGTCACCGACCGTGACCCCGACGCTAACGCCTGTGCCGACCCTTACGCCTACACCGTCGGTCGTCGAGCGTATCATTATTGGTGCCAATAGTATTGAAGGGGTGCTCGCCACGATTGTTGGTATCGCAACTCTGATCAGCCTTACCTATGGAGGCTATCGCTTCCTCGCCGAACGCCGCAAATCGCAAAGCAAACGTCTTCAAGACCGTAAAACAACAGATGAAAAGCGATAATTCAAAACTGACAACCGTGGTGTGTTAGGTGCCAAAAGGGAACCTAATCTTCAAGAACTTGAGACAATTAACACAAAACCAACGGACAATTTCAAAGGATAACCGTCATAAACTCATTTGTGGAAATGTCTCCCGAACTTGCTGATTGTGTTGAGCGACTTAATGAGATCTTAAGCAGTCAAGTTAGATTGCTCAATCCACTTATCGCTGTAACTATTGACCACCCTTCATCAAGAAAGCTACGAGTTGAAACAAGGCTAATACCTTCTTCACTAAGAAAGGTTTTGCCACTCATGCTTCAGGCCATCGGGTCATCTTCAACTACGCTGTCTAATCTATCGCAACATGCGGGCTTACATACACGCGACTGCTATGCGATTTCTAGATCCGTAATCGAAATGATCATAAATATCTGCTACATCATGGCAGTAGGATCAACTGCCGCAGAAAAAGCCTTACGACATGCCAAACAGAAGTCATATCGTGATGGTGTCCGTGAATCAACTATTGGTGAAAGCATCATACAAGTGACTAGACTAGGCCTCCCGAAGTCCTCCGAGATCGATGGAATGGAGGAACTTTTGGTCGAATTTACATCTCGCGCAAATAGGGAAAAGGGATGGATAGATTTAAGTCTCGATGAGCGTATTGAGGTTATTGGGAAAAAGCTTGGCCATAAGGTACTGGCAAACCTGCATTTTGCACGGTTTGCAGTGTACCGACATGCGTCTGAAATACTTCATGGGACGTTCTATAGTGCACTCTATTTTCTAGGACATACGGAGACCAGAATTGATACAGCCAAAAGACAAGTGGCTCACGACTTAATCGGACAGAAGCACATGATGATTCTTTTTGCGACGGTAGTCGCGCTTTCTTGTGTCGTGGAGACCTTTCATTTGTCATTTGGATTTGAAAAGGCGTATCAATCTTCTCAAGCTCTCATAGATTCCCTTAAAGAGATCCCGTACCTTAGCCAAAAGCCAATCTCTCCGTCAAGTCAATAACTGTTTGCGGAGTCTTGATTTTATGAACCCGCCCTTCTAACGTAATAAACTCGCAACATGTCCCCTCTAAACTGGTAAGACTACTGAACCCGTGAGGAGGTGCTGATGCAGCGAAGTCAGATCGCGGGGATGGCCGCCGCCGTTCTCCTATTGAGTGCCTGTAGCGCAGAGGCCGAGGCCCTGCCAACGCCAACCCTGTTCGCCCTGCCGACCCCTGTCCCGACGAATCTCCCGGCAGCACAGCCTGAGGCAGCGGTACTCCCGTCGCTGGTGGTAGCGGAGGCGGGCCAGGCCCCGTCTGCTGAGCTTCCCTCACCGACCCTCGTGTCGGGCCGCCCAACGGCCCCGGCGGTAGTGGGCGAGTCCTTCCGTCCCGATCTCGCCATGCACGTCGCGGCGACGGGCAAACCCCAACTCGTCGAATTCTTCACCTACTGGTGAAGTTCCTGCAATTCGTTGCTGCCCGTCGTGCATGGGCTTGAGGCAGAGTACTGGGGCAACATTGATTTTGTTTACCTTGACCGAGAAGACTCGGCCAATAGGGAAGTTGTTCAACGCTACGGCGTCACCTATCAGCCAGTGTTTATCCTGCTGCAACCCAACGGGGCAGAAGTTCAACGCTGGTTTTACATCACCGCTGATGAGCTTCGGTTCTCCCGGACGATTATCTGATCGCCTATCAGGGCTAAACCCCATCCC
>JAHEME010000145.1 GCA_024643825.1 Chloroflexota bacterium
CGCTTCGACGAGGCTCTCCTGAAGCAGGTAGATCGCATCCGGGTCGTCGTCGATGGCAAGCACAACGGCTTTGTCCCGTTCAATGCGACGCACAGGCCGATGAATAGCAGGCTTTTCATCCACCGGGCCGAGCGCACTCTCCCCATAGCGAAGAGGAAGCACCAGAGTGAAGGTCGATCCGCGATCTATCTCGCTTTCCGCCGTCAGGTCGCCACCCAGCAGCCGCGCCAAACTGCGGCTGATCGCGAGGCCCAACCCCGTTCCCCCATACTGGCGTGTCGTGCTGCTATCGGCTTGCTGGAACTCCTCAAAGATGCGGCCCAGCGCTTCCTCCGAGATGCCAATGCCGGAATCGCGCACCGCGATTTCATATACTTTGCCGCGCTTCTGTGATGAGATGGTGATCGTTCCCTTGTGCGTAAACTTAGCCGCGTTGCTCAACAAATTGATCACGATCTGCTTGACCTTATCCTGATCAGAGAAGATCGGCGGCAGGTCATCCGCGACATCTTTGTTCAACTTCACGCCAGGCTGAATCAGCGGCTGGCTGGTCATGGTGCAGGCATCCAACAGCCCAGCGATCTCAAAGGTCGCGGCCTGCACATCCATCCGGCCCGCCTCAATCTTGGCGATGTCGAGGATGGTATTGATCAATCCCAGCAAATGTTCCGCGCTGGAAAGCACCTTATCGAGATTCTCGATCTGCTTATCCGCCAGCACACCCTGAGCCTTGCGCTGCACGATGCGCGTGAACCCGATGATCGCTTTCAGCGGTGTACGCAGTTCGTGACTCATGTTTGCCAGGAAGGTACTCTTGGCTTCGTTCGCTTCGACGGCTGCGGCGCGCGCCTCTTCCGCCTCCTCGAACAGCCGCGCATTCTCAATGGCAATCGCCGCCTGCCGCGCCAGCCCTGTCAGGAAGTTCAGATCGTCTTTATCGAAGAGTGTGCCCGGCCCGGATCGCCACACCGCCATCATCCCCGTGAGTCGTTCCCCTGACATCAGCGGGGCTGCCATCAGCTTCTCGTCTGATTCTTCCAGCGTGCCCGGAATATGCACGCCGCGAGGATCATGATCCACATCATTGACAAACTCGGCGACCCGCCGCTTTGCCATATCGCCAATGATGCCCTTACCGGGCCGAATCGGGCTGTCCCGAATCTCATCCGCTATGTCGCCCAACGCTACCAGCGCTTGCAAGGTTCCGCTGGCTTCATCCGGCACGTACACGGCACTGTTATCCGCGTCGAGAAGCTGCCGCGCGCGGGCTGCGATCTGCTCCATCACCGACTCCAGATCGAGCGTTGCCGAAATCTCACGCCCGACCTCCGCCAGTGCTGACATCTCTTCCGCGCGTCGTTCGATTTCCAGATACAGCCTCGCTCCCTCAATAGCGATGGATGCCTGCCGTGCGACACTGACCAGAAAGTCGAGTTCCTGCTGGTTGAATAGCCCGAATTCGTGCTTGCGCCACACCGTGACCAGCCCGATGACCTCGTCCCCATTCAGCAGCGGCGCGGACATCAGCCCTTCGGGGTCTTCCTCCTCAGTAGGCGTTCCAGGAATATGCGAGTAGGTAGGGATTTCCTCGGCAAAGTTAGCGAAGAGTCCCTTGCCCGTTTGCGCTACATACCCCCCGACACCCTGCCCCGGTGAAAGGGTCTGCGACTTGATCTCTTCGATGTACTGCCCCAACACTACAACTGGCTTATACAGTTCCTTATCCGGCTCTTTGAGATACAGCGCGATGTCATTGACCCGCATAATCTCCATGACCCGCCCCGCGATCTGTTCCAGCACGGGTTCCAGACTGCGGGCGCTGGCGATGTCGTTCCCGATCTCCGCCAGAGTCGCCATCTCACTCGCCCGCCGCTGAATCTCCTGATACAGCCGCGCATTGGCTATCGCCGTCCCTACGTTCCCGGCGATAGTTCCCAGCAGCCTCACGTCGTCTTCAGTGAAGCGGCCTTCCTCTTCCGTGCTCTGCACGCTGATCACCCCGATGGCCTGCTTACCCGCGATGATCGGCACGCCTACATACGACTTCGCCTGCCTGCCTATCCGCTGCGTTTTAAGCTCGACCGTCCGCGCGTCAATGTCCTGATTGATCAGCAGCGGCTCGCCCGATTCGAGGATGCGGCTGGTGAGGCCCTCACCAAAGCGGATCGGAGGCGACTCCTGTCCATACGAATAGCGAAACTCGATCATATTCGTCAGTGGAGCTTGCAGTGCCACATACACGATGTCCGCGGCAAACGATGTCCGCATCTGCTCCCCGATCAGTTCGATCAGCGCATCGATGTCCAGTTCAGTGCTGATCACCTGGCTGATACGGTTCACAGTTGCCAGCTCGGAGTTTCTCTGCTGCGTCTCTGCGAACAATCGCGCACTCTCCAAACTGATGCTCATGCTGGCCGCCAGCGTACTCAGTAATCGCAGATCGTCGTCGGAGAAAGCGTACTCGCGCTCCACATTCTGCAGGCTGATCCCTCCACGCACTTCTCCGCCCATACGAAGCGGAACAAACACCCCCGATTTGGAGGGTTCTGTGTCTTCAAAAGTGGTCCCTGCTGGAAACCCATCGGCGGTATCGATCTTGAACGGTTGACCCGTTGTGATCAGCCGGTGCACCATACTGCCCTCTGTGTAATGCATCGTACGCGGATAGAATCGCTGACCCTTCTCATAAAGATATTGAACATCCATTTGGCGATCTTGTGGATCAAATCCGGCGATGATAACTGCCTGGGCATCGAAAAGTGCACGGATTTTCTCGCCGACCAGTTCATAGATGGCAGCCATGTCCATTTGTGCTACCAGCCCTGCCTGCACGCTGTTGATGATCGCCAGTTCCGCATTCCTCTGCCGGATTTCCTCCGCCTGCCGTGCCCGTTCCAGCGCTGTGGAAATATGCTGCCCCACGAATTCCAGCACCTCAACATCTTCTAAAGAGTATTTGATGTCTTCTCGGTAACTCTGGACGACAAGCGCCCCTACGGTCTCGTCGTAGCTCTTCAGCGGAATCCCAATTCCATCCGATGCAGTGCCCACTAATTCGAACTCGCCTGCTTCTTGCGCCTTCCGTACGCTTCCATCAGCATCCGCCAGAGTTCTTCCGTGTCGTAGCAGCCACCCTGTCGCTCCGCGCTGATCCGCCAACCGAGTTGGGAGTGGCGCGTCAACATCCACCGTATCGACCCAATACTCCCAAGTAATCAGGTCACTTTGCGCATCGTACAATGCAATGAACAGATTCTCAGCGTACATCAGCGTTCCAATGATGCCATGAAGCTGCCTGTAAAAGCCCTGCATATCCTCGACGGCGCTCGCAGCATCGGCAATCCGATACTGCGCTTGCAGCCGTTTGGCCTGGTCAACATACCCGGCCTCACGCTCTTCGCATTCGGCGAGGTGCTGGCGCAGCGTTCGCAGTTCGGCAGCGGTCTCCGATAGTGCCTTCTCATGGCTGGATCGTTGATCGGCTTTCTTCGTCATGCTTCCTCACTTGATGCAGGGCATCGCAAACATACTGCGCGCACCTCGTGGCAGCTTTCAAATAAATCTTCGATGGGGTTATCCGATTGACTTGCCATCGCCTGGCGCTTCAATGGCAGTGTTTGCTAGATCAAGCTCCCGGCAGTATTAGCCATCCCCAATGGCTAAGCCGCTATCATACACGCGTTCTTCTGCGTGCGATAGCGGCTCTGTCTCTTCCATTTGTAAATACGCCCCTCTCCCAGACTGTCAAAGGCGGTCGAATCGGGAGAGGAGTTGGGGTGAGGGATCAGTCCAGCAATACCTTCATTGTATCGTTGGCGCTCACCAACCGTTCGGCAATCGTGTTCGCCATGAACTTGTGGAACGCCGTCGAGATTTCCGGGTTCTTCTCCCCCATTGCTTCCAGCGACTCAATAGATAAGAAGAACAGGACGGCCTTCCCCTCCGTAACCACCCTCGCCGTTGCCGGAATATCGAGGTAATAGCTCAACTCCCCAATCACCGTTCCGCTGCTCATCGTACGGATGCGCATCCACCGATCATCATGCAGCTTCAACTGCACCGTGACCTGCCCCTCTTCGATGAAGTACATTCCACACGGCGGGTCGCCCTGCTCCAGTACCACTTCTCCCGCATCCATCTCGATCCGTTGAAGATACGACATCATCGCATCAGCGCTCTTCCGGCTGTCCAACACCTTTACCAGCCTCCGCGTCATGGTTGGCGGTTTGATCCCAAAGCCAACGCTTTCAAAATCCTCGATCACCTGATCTTCGTACCACTCCATCCCATGATCCAGATCGGGAAACATCCGCCACTGTTGGTCACGTTTAGAGACGAATGGTTCCTGCGTCAGTCGTTTCTCCATCACCGGCGAGAGAGCGGTGAAAAGAATGACTACATTTTGTTGTTCGGCATATTGCAACATTTTCTGAAAACTCAGCATCGCCGACGAATCCACGCCCGTCACCTGGTGAAAGTCCAGTAAGAAGTAGCGTGGGCGCTGCTGCTCGCGATCCTCGATCCGCGCCCGAAACTGGTTGAACAGGGTATTCGCTGTCCCAAAGAAGATGAAACCCTGAAGCTTCACCATATACAGCCAGTGCCCCTTGCGCCGCAGCAGGTCGCGGTAGAGTTCAGGGCGATCCACCGTACTTTGATGGTTGGCCCCGGAGAGCGCATGCTTGATCACGTTGATCCGGCTGTAATTGACCACAAACAGGATCACTGCCAGCACGATCCCCACAGCAATTCCCGGTAGGAAGCCGACCGCGAAGATCACGCCCAGAATCAGCAGCACGATCACGTAATCCATCGTAGGCAGTTCTTTCCGCGCATCGACCACCCACCGCAGCATGAACGTTACCCCGAAGTACATGATCAGCCCGCCCAGCACAAAGATCGGGAAGAACAGCAGCAGCGAGGCCCCGGCGAACAGCACCACTGCCGTGAGAGCCGCTTGCAGCACACCGACCAGCCGCGTCCCGGCTTTCATCCGATGCACCAGCGCGGTCGAACCCAGATAGTGCGCCCCTGGCGGACTGGCGACGAGCGCCCCCAGCAGATTACCCACGCCCAAAATCTTCAGTTCGCGATTCAGGTCGATGTCCTTCTGCACCTCCAGCTCAATCCCGGTGGCTCCCAGCAGCAGCGAGATCACCAGCACCACCGAAGTGGAAAGCAGACTCCCTGCCTGATCGAACAGAATACCCCAGTCCACTTGCCTCAGATCGGCAAGCTGGATCGGCTGCCACAATCCGCCTGCAGGCATCGAGTTCAGTAACCAGCCTTGCTGGGCAGCAACACCCATCGGGGTTCCGGTTGCTGCCAGTACCGCGAAGAAGATCGCAATGCTGACGATAATCAAACCCGGCAGGATCAGAAAGTGACTGATCCGCTTCATAATGAGGATTAACACGACCGCAAATACCAGACCGGGCAACCACCGAACGATCAACCCTGGTTGGGTTAGTGAAGGCACGAGGGATGCATGGGTCATTAACGTTATCGCACCTTTGACCAACAGCAGCCCCGATCCACTCAGAAAGCCGCCGATCACCGGGTACGGAATGAATCGGATCATGTCACCTAGCCGCAGAAATCCCAGCAGCAGAAATGCCAGCCCGGTCAGGATGGAAGCCCCCATGATCACGGCCCCCACTGTCACAAAGGCCGTCTCTGGCGGCGTTCCCGGTGGCAGCGCCGCGATCACCGCCACCGCCGCAACCGAGAGCACCGCCACGCCAGAATCCGTCACGCCGGAAATCACGCCCGGAGTCGAGCTAAACAGCGAGGTCAGCGTCACCATGATCATGCCACCAAACAGCAGAAAGCCGATCCCAGCGGGCGCATAGGGAGCAAGATCGCCGGAGAAAATCAGCGACGCAAACGCGATAGACGCGGTGACACCAATCACCCCGGTGATCGCCCCAGCCATCAACGCAGCGATCAGGTTCTGCGGTTTCAATGCCTCCGCCATTTCCTCAAACCAGGTAGGTTTGGAGACTAAAGGCAGATCATCTTCCTGCGCATCTGCATCCAGATACGAGGCTAATGCTCCATCAGATTGTGCGTCCATTGCTTCTCACCTGTAGGCTATCGATAGCTGCCATAGCGAATTCTCCCAAACGGTCGTACAAGAATAAACGCACGCGTCTTCTTTCACAACTTCGGCGGTAGCGCAGTCCTTCTCAACCACTTGACGCGATATAACCCTTCCCCTACAATGGCTAGCCTACAGTTTCTTGCCTGATAACTTACGGAAGATGTATTATTGACAGCATGTCAGCCGGGCCGGGAACTCGACTCAGGGGGGAGAATCATGAAACGCATCGTTCAGTTATGGGTTAGTCTGGCTCTGCTTGTGCCTCTTGCCGGATGCACCATCTTCGGCTCAAATAAGACGCCCACAACATCGCCTGTCCCACCAGCCCCCTCGATGCTTACCCTCACCTCCAGCGCCACCGATGTGAAGCCAGGCGATGACGTCACGCTGACCGGGCAGGTCACGGGGCTGGGACAGCCTCAATTCACCCTTCAGGTTACCGCAGACGGTGCTCCTGCCAACTACACCGTTCTCTATGATCAATCTCTGGGCGAACAGCCCTCGGATGAAGCCAGCCACTTCACTCTGCTTTCTGCGACTGCTACTGCAAATTCCGTGACCTATCAGCTTCGCGCATTGAGCACAGGCGTAGTGACAGTCTCGCTCTCCGCCAATGGCGAAGCGCAAGGCCCGGATGGTGCATTCTTCCAGACAAGCGCGACTGCGCAGCCTGTCACGCTGAACATCGCCGCGCCTCCCGCCGCTGCCCAGGCTTCGATCTCCACGTCCAGCACCGAGATCGGCGTCAACCAGAATGTGATGCTCCAGATCACCTCAGCCGGAATCGGAATGGCACAGTACACCGTTACCCTTACAGACACTGCCGATCCCAACAACACCGCCTCCATTGTGCTTGGGCAGACACAGGTCGATTCCCCTGCGACCAGTTTCATGAAAGTGGTCACAGCCGAGAATACGGATGGATC
>JAHEME010000146.1 GCA_024643825.1 Chloroflexota bacterium
CGCGTAGAAGGCGATCTGCGGCGCGAAATCCAACTCAACATTAAGCGCCTGCAAGAAATCGGGACGTATCGTGGTTTGCGGCATCGCCGCAATCTACCCGTGCGCGGGCAGCGTACCCGCACAAATGCGCGCACGCGCAAGGGCATCAAGAAGACGGTTCCCGGTCGAGGCCGCCGTCGTGGGGCAAAGAAGAAGTAATCACTGTGTGGCTATCCCGGAAGGAACTGTTTTCTTTCCAGGCTTGATTCAATGGAGGACGAATGGGACGACGGAGACAACCGCGTGGTGCCCGCCGTGTACGTAAGAACGTTCCGTACGGACAGGCGCATATTCACGCGACATTTAATAACACGATTGTGACCATGACTGACCAGCAGGGAAACGCTCTAAGCTGGGCTAGCGCAGGCACAGCCGGGTTTAAGGGGTCGCGCAAGAGTACTCCCTATGCAGCGCGAATGGCAGGTCAAACGGCTGCGGAAGCAGCCATGCAGCATGGGATGCAGGAAGTGGACGTGCTGGTAAAGGGGCCAGGGCCGGGGCGTGAATCGGCGATTCGAGCCATCCTCGGTAGTGGGCTTAAGGTACGCTCAATCACAGATGTCACACCGATTCCGCACAACGGCTGCCGCCCTCGTAAGAAGCGGCGCGTTTAGCTGGATTCAGGATGTAATCACCACTTATGATAGGTTATAAGTGGTGTAAGCAGGTCATTTATCAATCTACTCAGACGAAGGAAGAAGCACTACTATGGCACGATATACAGGCCCTGTGTGTAAACTTTGTCGGCGTGAGGGTGAAAAGCTGTTCCTAAAAGGTTCACGCTGCCTTTCGCCGAAGTGCGCTGTTGAGCGCCGCAATTACCCACCAGGGCAACACGGGAAAGAGACCTCTTTTCGGCGGAATCGATCCTCAGACTATTCGCTGCAACTACGTGAAAAGCAAAAGGCTCGCCGCATCTATCATGTGCTAGAGCGCCAGTTTCGCCGCTATTTTTCGGATGCGCTTCGCCGCCCCGGGATGACTGGCGCGAATCTCCTTAGCATTCTGGAAAGCCGACTGGACAATGCGGTTTATCGTCTGGGCTTTGCGGAATCGCGAGCACAGGCACGGCAGCTTGTTCAGCATGGTCACTTTAACGTGAATGGCCGCCGCACGAACGTGCCGTCTTTCATCGTGAAGCCAAATGATGTAGTAGAAGTACGCGATGGGAGCCGCAAGCGACCCTACTTCAAAGCACTGCGCGATTTTGCTGGCGAAGTTGCTCCCCCGGAGTGGCTTTCGCGCGATCTGAATACTATGTCTGGATCAGTTGTTCGTTTACCAGAGCGTACAGATGTCGAAATGAACATTAACGAACAGTTGATTGTGGAGTACTACAGCCGATAATCACTTGCCATCGAATTGCTCAGGGGCCGCTGGTCGCTTGGATTTGCTACTCTTGAGAATGACGGGCTTTTGATTGATTGGCTGTGTGAATTATCGAAGTAAACTCAGGAGGCAAGTTCGTTGACCACGAACAACATGGTGCTGCCCAAGATTGAGCGCGACGCAATGTCGCGAAACTATGGCCGATTCGTGATCAGCCCACTGGAGCGTGGGTTCGGCATTACACTCGGAAACGCGCTGCGTCGTGTGATGCTTTCTTCATTACCAGGTGCTGCGGTTACCTCAGTGCGTGTGGGTGAAGTGCATCACGAGTTTTCCACAATTCCTAGTGTGCGGGAAGATATGACGCAGTTGATCTTACAGGTCAAACAGCTTCGTCTTGTCCTGCATGATGTCGAGTCATCACGAATTCGCCTGGACGTACAGGGTGGGGTAGTCACAGCGGCAGATCTCCAGCCTCCATCTGAGGTGGAAATCAAGAACCCCGATCTCTACCTCTTTACGGTTGACGATGAGAATGCGCGCGTCGAGATGGAGATGACTGTGGCGACAGGGCGGGGCTATTCGCCCGCCGAAGAGCGCGGTCGATTGCCCATCGGTGAGCTTCCCATTGATGCGATCTTTAGCCCCGTGCGTCGTGTTAGCTATGATGTAGAGCGTGCTCGCGTTGGTCAGAAGACCAACTACGATAAGCTAGTTCTAGAGGTATGGACTGACGGAACCACTGCGCCAGAGAATGCAATGAGCGATGCTGCTGCTTTGCTGATGCAGCATCTTGGGATTGTCGCCAACGTTGACCCCAGTATGTTTGGGCAGGCAGCCGAGACCACTGAGGCTAAAGTACCAGAGCGACCAGACTACTACGATCTCCCAATCGAAAGCCTGGATCTCAGCGTTCGTGTTTTTAACTCGCTGAAACGTACGGGAATTACGACGATCGGTGAAGTTGTGGATATGCTTGACAAGGGTGAAGACGCCATGCTTGCGATCCGTAACTTTGGTGAGAAGTCGCTTGAGGAGCTACTGGATGCTCTTACAGGCAAGGGCTATCTAACGGCTGATGAAGCAATGGCCGCAGCGGGCGACCGTTCAGAGTAACTCCGTGATCAGAATCTAGAGGATGCGAAATCACTATGCGCCATAAAGTTGCCGGTCGTCGCCTGGGGCGCGACACTAATCAGCGAAAGATGCTGCGTCGAACGTTAATTACTCAGCTCTTTCAGTACGAAAAGATCAAGACTACGGAAGCCAAAGCCAAGGCTATCCGGGCACAGGCTGAGAAAATGATTACTCTCGCCCGGAACCGAGGGGACGCTACCCGTCTGGTAGAACTAGCAGAAGACGGGAAGGAAGTAGAACTCGGCGCGTTGCTGACATCGGCACAGGCGCGTCGTTTGCTGACACTTGCCGGTGATGGCGATCCAGCCGAACTGGATCGTGAAGCGAGGGCAATTGTCGTCCATGCGCAGCGGTTGACCGCACGCCAAATCACCAATCGCGAGATCCTACAGAAGTTGTTCCAGGATATCGCACCCCGCTACGTAAGCCGCCCCGGTGGTTACACCCGGATCGTGCGCTTGGGACAGCGGAAGGGTGATGCGGCTCAAATGGTGATGCTTTCTCTGGTAGAGGGCGAAATCTAGAGGCTTCCCGGCGATGCGCTACCGAGCTACGGTAGCTTATGACGGCACAGCCTATCGAGGGTTTCAACGTCAGGCAAATACGCCGCATACTGTGCAGGCCGTATTGGAAACAGCCCTGTCTCATATTGGGGTCGAATCACCCAGTATCATTGGGGCAGGGCGCACAGATGCGGGAGTACATGCGACGGGGCAAGTTGTTGCATTTGACATGACTTGGCCTCATGCGATAGGTTCGCTGGATCGTGCCCTGAACGCCAACCTTCCAGATGATGTCGTAGTATCTGACGTACGGGAAGCCGATGAACGATTTCATCCGCGTTATAGTGCGGTTTCCCGGAAGTATGTGTACAGGGTCTATGTTGCAGAAAAGCCGCATCCACTGCGGCGGCTGTATGCTTGGTATCATGCGCGACCACTAGATGTGCCTGCGATGCAGGCTGCCTCCAGTGTTCTAGCAGGATCGCATGATTTTACGAGTTTTGGTTCTCCTCCAGCGGGCACGAATGCGGTCAGAACCGTAAGTGAGGCTCGATGGGAGGAAAACGGAGACGATCTGCACTTCGCGATCCGTGCCAATGCATTCCTCTATAGGATGGTTCGTAGCATTGTCGGAACGCTGGTTGTTGTGGGGCAGGGAAGGATGACAGGTTCTGAGTTTGCGGGTATACTCGCGGCCTGTAACCGGAGTCTAGCAGCACCTTCTGCACCTCCGCAGGGTCTGACTCTGGTTGAAGTGCAGTATGTAGATGAGTAATCGAGAAATAATTCTACTATTCTGGCTGTACTTTGATGGGGCAGAATAGGCGTGTAGAGGAGCTAACCCAGGGTGATGAAGACGTTTTCTGCCAAAAATGAAGATATTGTGCGTAAGTGGTACATCGTTGATGCGGAGGGCAAGACACTGGGCCGCATGGCGACCGTGATCGCGACCACGCTCCGAGGCAAGCACAAACCGGAATTTACCCCGCATGTTGATTGTGGTGATTTCGTAATTGTAATCAACGCCGAAAAAGTCCATGTCACGGGGAACCGAATGGACGAGAAGATGTACTATCGGCACTCAGGCTATCCTGGTGGGTTAACCTCCCAGACCATGCGGGATGTTTTGCAGCGTCAGCCAGAGCGTGTTGTGATGCAGGCAGTGCAAAAAATGCTCCCCAAGAATGCACTGAGTCGTGCAGTAATCAAGAAGCTGAAGGTCTATGCCGGGACGGAACATCCCCATGCGGCGCAGAAGCCAGATGTTCTGGAACTTGGGTAGTCTCGAAACGAATTAGAAGAGGGCGAAGGAATGGCCGATCAATATTTTGAAGGGGTAGGTCGTCGCAAACGGGCAACTGCTCGCGTACGGATAGTTGCCAATGGTTCAGGCAATGTGACTGTCAATGACAAGCCGGTGGAACAGTATTTCCCACGCAGTGGCGATGTGGATCTGGCAACGGAACCGCTTGACGTTACAGGCAATCGGGGGAGCTTTGATGTAACCGTCAAAGTGAAGGGTGGTGGTATCACAGGCCAAACAGGTGCGGTAACGATGGGTTTGGCGCGTGCTCTGGTCACCTATGATGAGGAATTACGCAGCGTGCTTCGTAAGGCGGGACTGCTCACACGCGATCCTCGTGAAAAGGAGCGTAAGAAGCCAGGTCTCAAGCGGGCACGTAAAGCTCCTACCTATACCAAGCGCTAAATCGAAGGCTGATTTGATAGAGCCAGGTATATGAGTGAGGCTTCGTAGTCTGAACCGCTTGAACGCTACAAGTGGGCCGCAATCGCGGCCCACTTCGCTTCTTGTTCGCTTCCTTTAGGTGATTTGCTTCCAATCATGACGGCCTCGATTGTTCTGTCCCACTTCCAAACCAGCATACTCCTGGATGCGCGCCGAAAGGGAGATACCCGGACCATTGTTTCCCCAGACCTGAATCGAACAACTATGTCTGTAGAGTTGAGTGATGAGGGGGCGTTATTCCCGACTGGCATCGTCGCTTCGTGGAGTGCGATTGAGGTAATCACCGATTCTCGCAACGCGTGCTTCAAGCTCACATCTGAGGGAATACAGGCAATCCAGACCTTCTCGGAAGTTACGCAGTGGCCGCGAAGTCTATACCCTACGGATGAAGCCCCTACGACGCTAGTTGCGGGCCTGACAATGCACCGGATTGTGGGGATTGGGCCCTATCAGGACACCCGGCGGAAAATCAAGGCGGCAGGGCCTCTGACCGGACAAGTGCTAGATACTGCTACCGGGTTAGGATACACTGCCATCGAAGCTGCCCGGACAGCGAATCTGGTCACGACTGTAGAGCTTGATCCGGCTGGTCTAGAAATTGCGCGCGAAAATCCCTGGTCAGACGATCTCTTCCAAAATCCACGGATCAAGCAAATTGTTGGGGATGTATGGGAAGCCATCGAAGAGATGGGTGAGGGTGAATTTTCCAGTATTATTCACGATCCTCCCGCCTTTAATCTTGCTGGGGATCTGTATTCAAAAGAATTCTACCTTGAGTTGCATCGTGTACTCGCTCGACGAGGCCGCTTGTTTCACTATGTAGGTGATCCCGAAAGTCATTCAGGTAGTAAAGTTACGCGTGGAGTGATTCGGCGGCTTCAAGCAGCTGGTTTCTCACGGGTGAGGCAGGAGCATCAGGCCTTTGGGGTGGTGGCAATCAAATAGCGTGTCGTAGAACCCTGGAGAGAGCGATAGTCATGGGTTTAACAATCATAGGTCTCGGCCCCGGTGATCCTGGCGCGCTTACTCGTGCCGCCTGGGATGCGTTGAGCAACGCTGCGCATGTGTATTTACGGACACGGGTTCACCCTACAGTTGAACATCTCCCGAAAGGCCCCGTGTACGCTGATTTTGACAGGCTCTATGAAGATGCATCTGCATTTTCTGACGTGTATGAGCGTATTGTTTCCGTCCTGATTGATGAGCTAGCGGCTAGCAGGGATGTTGTCTATGCTGTCCCAGGCGATCCTATGGTCGCAGAGGGCACGGTCACAAAGCTTCTGGCGGTATGTAGAGAGAACGGATTTGATGTTACCATTATTCATGGAGTCAGCTTCATTGAGCCAACGTTGGGTGTACTCGGTATTGATGCGCTGGACGGACTTCAGCTATTCGATGGTATCGAACTTGCCGGAGCGCATCACCCACCGGTAAATCCAGATTATCCAGCCTTGGTAGCGCAGGTGTACGGGCAATCGATGGCATCCGATGTTAAGCTCACCTTGATGAACCAATATCCAGATGAGCATGAGGTTACATTGATTCATGGCGCTGGAACTGATCAGGCGAAGGTTGAGCAGATGCCACTGTATGAAATGGATCGGGGCAGGGTGGCTCACTTGACCACATTGTTTGTCCCCGCCCTTGTGAATGTGCCAGGCTCGGTTCATGGATTTGCGGGGTTTCAGGAAACGATTGCGACTCTACGCGATCCTGAAGACGGCTGCCCCTGGGATCAGGAGCAGTCCCATGAATCGCTGCGGCCGTACGTCCTCGAAGAAACTTACGAGGTGCTGGAGGCAATTGACAGCGGTGATCCAGAGCGTCTTATGGAGGAACTGGGTGATCTGCTGCTTCAGGTGGTATTGCATGCGCAAATCGGCACGGACGATGGTGAGTTTTCCATGTCGGATGTGATTCGCACGATTGACGATAAACTAAAGCGTCGCCATCCTCATGTGTGGGGTACAGTCGAAGTAAACGGCAGCGCAGAGCAGGTGCGTGCCAACTGGCAAGAGATCAAGCAGGCTGAACGCGCGGAGCGAGGCAAGGACAGCGAGAGCATACTCGATGGCGTGCCGTCAGCGCTTCCGGCTCTTGCCCAGGCGAACCAGTATGATCACCGAGCGCACCGAGTCGGATTCGATTGGGAATCTCTAGACGCAGTGATCGAAAAAGTGCAGGAAGAGATCCTCGAAGTTCGGCAGGCGGGAACTCCTGATGAGCAGTTCTTTGAAATCGGGGA
>JAHEME010000147.1 GCA_024643825.1 Chloroflexota bacterium
CGGGCTGCGCACCGATCTGATGACGGTCGGCGGGATGCTGATTGCGGGCGGGGTGGTAACATGGCTGTTCCTCTCCGATGGGCTGCGCGACATCGCCCTCAATATGGAAAACCAGTTCCGACCACTGTACATGCAGAACCTGATGGGCATCACCAATACGCAGATCGGGCTGCTGCAAGCCGTCGCATCGCTGGTGATCATGGCGGTGACGGGCTTTGGCGGGTGGTTCTCGGATAAACGCGGGGAGCGCATTGCCATCGTGCTGGGGTATGCGGTGATGGCCTGTGGGCAGTTCGTATTCCTGATCAGCCGGACATTCCTGGCCTTTGTCGGGGCATGGGCGTTATTTGGGGTTGGCTGGGCGTTGCTCACCCCGGCCTACGATTCGCTGATCTCCAAGGCCGTCCCCGATCGGATTCGGGGCACAGCCTTCGGATTATTCTCGACGAGTACGAGCTTCGTCTCGCTGCCTGCCCCGCTGATCGGAAGCTTTTTGTGGCAGAACTTCGGGCCGCGCACGCCGTTCCTGGTGCTGCCTGTGGTGATTGTGGTGATGCTGCCGCTGCTGTGGATGAAGCTGAAGTTGGACCCAATGCAGGCGGAGGCGGAGGTAGAGGTGGCAGCGGCGAACTAGGGGAAGCTGTCAGATGATGGCTGAAGACTAACTCCAACAGGAGGCATTTCTCATGAAGATTACGATCATTACCACAGGTTCCAGAGGCGATATCCAACCGTATATCGCGCTAGGAGTGGGGTTGAAGAACGCCGGGCACGGGGTCAAGCTCACGACGCACAGCGTGTACGAGGAATGGATCACGGAGCACGGACTCGACTTTGCGCCTCTGGCGGGGAATCCGCTGCAACTGATGCAAAGCGGAGACGCGCAGGAGTGGCTTGAATCGGGCCAGAACCTGATTAAGTTCTGGGGGGAGTTCCTGGGGATGCTCAAGCCGCTGATCAAGCAAGCCATGCAGGATTCATGGGCCGCCTGTGAAGGAGCAGACCTGATCCTGCCGTCGTCGCTCTCTTATTATGGGGGAGTCACCGCGTCTGAGGGGCTGGGTATCCCGTGGATGCAGACCTACCTCCAGCCGATCCACGCTACGCGGGAATTCTCCAGTTCGATTCTTTCCGGGATGTGGCTGGGAGGCGCAGGCAACTGGCTGAGTCACTGGATCACCGGGTATTCCTACTGGTGGATGCTGCGCGGAACGTATAACACAGTTCGCAAAGAACTCTACGGCTCCAAACCCTGGCCCCTGAAAGGCATTTTCGGCGACATTGATAAGCAGGGAATCCCGGCACTCTATGGATTCAGTCCATCGATTGTCCCCAAACCGCGCGATTGGGCCGATCACCTGCATGTGACTGGCTACTGGTTTCTCGACGAGAGTACGGAATGGAAGCCACCTGCCGCATTGACGTACTTCTTGGAAGAAGGTCCCGCACCCGTGTACATCGGGTTCGGCAGCATGACCAATCGCGATCCGGTTTCGGCGACACGGCTGGTTCTCGATGCTCTGCGCCAATCCGGGCAGCGTGGGCTGCTGCTGACAGGCTGGGGCGGCGTGGCGGAGCAGGTTGCCGACGAACATCGCGACGACGTGTTTGTGCTCGACAGCGCCCCGCACGAATGGTTGTTCCCGCGAATGGCGGCGGTCGTACATCACGGTGGGGCGGGGACGACGGCGGCAGGTCTCCGCGCGGGTGTACCTTCCATCGTGATCCCGTTCTTCAGCGATCAGCCCTGGTGGGGGCAGATCGTGTATCGGAAGGGCGTAGGCCCGAAGCCGATCCCGCGTGGCAAACTCACCACTGATAAGCTGGCGCAGGCTATCACGCAGGCGGTATCCGATCACGATATGCGTGAACGAGCAACACAATTGGGCGAAGCGATCCGCGCCGAGGATGGAGTTGGAGAGGCCGTGCGACTGATCGAAGACTGGATGGAACCAGCATCTCCGGCCGCATGAAGATCACCCTGTTGGCCTATGGCACGCGCGGCGATGTGCAGCCGATGGCGGCGCTGGGCGCGGGGCTGAGGCAGGCAGGCCATCAGGTTCGGTTGGCTGCGCCGGGAGCATTCGCGGGATTGGCGGCTTCTCTGGGAATTGAGTTCACTCCCCTGCCCGGTGATCCTGCCGCCCTGAGCCGCGAACTCACCGACCGGGCGGGGGCCAACCCGCTGGGGATCATGCGCGCCATCTTCGAGCATGCGATCCCGCTGGGGTTAGGAGTGCGTGAGGCGGCGCTCGATGCCAGCCATGATGCCGACCTGATCGTACATTCGTTTCTTCTCACCGTGCTGGGCCATGAGATCGCGCTGGCGCGGGGCGTGCCCGAAGTCAGCGCCCTTCTATATCCACTGTTCACACCTACCGGGGAATTCCCCGGCATGATGTTCCCCGCACGCTCGTTCGGGGGAGCCTACAATCGCTGGACACATCGGGTCTTTGACCGTGTATTCTGGCAGGCGAATCGACTGGGATATGCGTTCGTCCGCCGAACGCACCGTGAACTGCCGCCGCTGCACGGCTGGCCGTTCGATGGCCCCCGGCCCGCGCTGGCGCTCTATGGATTCAGCCGCCATGTGGTCGCGCGTCCCCCTGATTGGCCCGATCACGCGCAGGTGACGGGCTTCTGGTTCCTGCCGGGTGACTCAGATTGGCATCCGCCCGATGAATTGGCGGCGTTCCTCGAAGCCGGGCCGCCCCCTGTCGCCATCAGCTTCAGCAGCATTGTGACGCGCGACGCGGCGCATCTCAGTGAGGTGATCCGTGAGGCCGTGCGGATCAGCGGGCAGCGCGCCGTGATCCTCGGCGGATGGGGAGCGTTCAGTGGGGGCACGAACTCCGACTCGCTGCTCGGAATCGAGGCCGCTCCGCATGATTGGTTGTTCCCACGCATGGCGGCGGTCGTGCATCATGGCGGCGCAGGCACGACGGCGGCAGGACTGCGCGCAGGTGTTCCCTCGATCCTGATCCCCTTCACCTCCGATCAACCCTGGTGGGGGCGGCAGGTGCATCGATTGGGCGTGGGGCCGCAGCCGATTCCGCGCAACAGGCTTACGGCGGAAAGACTGGCGGAAGCGATCACAGCGGCGGTAGGGGATCAAGCCATGCGTGACCGCGCGTCGAAGCTGGGGGAGGCGATCCGTGCTGAGGATGGAGTCGGGGAAGCGGTGGGGGTGATTGCTCAGATCGTTGACTAAACAGCTATTGGCTGAACCCAATAGCTGTTTAGCATCCTCGGTGCCAGGTATACAATGCGGGTTTAACTACTTCACACTTGTGTATTTGATTGTTGAGCTACCAAAATAATGCGTGGATATGGCAGGATAGAGATGACCGCTTGTACCTGTGCAGATGTAATGATGTGAGGGCGATTGTGCCACCGCAGAGAATGTATTGTATTTCCATCCGCTGTTGACAGTAGTCGGTGAAGTGCACTGAGATCCATTCGTCTCCTCCCACCATACCAGCACGGATTTGATCTGAGTTAGAGGAATGCTTGCGCCACTCGCATTCTTTTGAGCGCCATAGCTATAAGCTTCCTGGTATAGGTTTTCTCCTGACCAGTAGTTGCATGTGCGCCCATTGAGGTTCAAAAAGGAATCTGCATACGTGTAATTTGGTGGATAGGGCCCAGCCGATGGTTGTGTGCACGTTGCGGCCAGTGCCAGGCTAAATGAGCCAGCCAAACTCAGACAAATCACGAGTATCAGAATCATAGCTCGCTCGATCCATTTAGAAAAAGGGGTGTTGTAGGATGTGTTCATTATGCCTATCCACCTTCTGGTTATCATCGCTCATTTCATCGCTGTAAACGTTTGAACAACATCCAGCAATGCCTGATCTGTGTAATCCTGGCCTATGACAAACAGAAACGTGTCGTCCACTTCTGTCATCAGGAGTACCTGCTGGGGTGGCGTACTCAATACTCCACCACTTGCTACCCAGCCGGGTACAATTTGCCCTTCGATGCTGATGGTTACTTCGTGGCTTTCTGCCCAGAGCGGAAGCGTTTCTCGCATGAGAGGAACCAATGTTGTGGCTCTTCCCTGTACAATAACTAATACCTGGCTGCTATCGGCTGGGCCAACAACGGTTATCGCCTGTAGTGCCAGTCCATGGGCATACACTGTCTGAATATCAAAAGGCCATGTGTCTTGCTCGATTGGGTCGGCATTGTCAGGCAGTTTCATCCGCAACTGCGGCGCAGGTAGATTGGAAAGGGCGGGGTCAGGGAGAAATATCGTGAAATCCGCGTTCTTGACTGCTTCGTCAATGGAGATCTCAGCAATGTCGGGGACTACTGGCGAATTTCCGTTGACGACGGGCACTTTTTCCAATGGGAAATTGAGCCAATCCGCAGGCAAATCACTAATCTTCAAGACCTGAATCGGATCGTTTTCCCGCCGATAGATGCTTACCATACCTGATGACGTCTCAGCCTGAATTTCCTGTTTCACCAGACGATTGCTGTCCTGATCGACAATCCAGGTGTATTCTAAACCTGTCACTATCAGGTCTGACAGATAGGGTTTTT
Organism: Chloroflexota bacterium; assembly: GCA_024643825.1. GTDB lineage: Bacteria > Chloroflexota > Anaerolineae > Aggregatilineales > UBA3940 > JAHEME01. The sequence goes on from JAHEME010000147.1 coordinate 4,549, forward strand.
CATAGGGCAATAGATCAGTATCCTGATTGGCTGCTTCTTCCGGGGCAGGCGCACTGGCCTGAATAATCCAGGCAGGCTTACCCCACGCTGAGGTTGTTGTGCCAACAACCTTTGCATCGTGCTCCGGCGCGGCGGATGGAACAGGCGTATCCCCGGATGTCGGGCCAGATTGGTCTAATGGTCCAATAACAGCAAACCCCTGCTGGAGCGTATAAAGTCCAAAGACGTTCGCCTGTCCATCCCGAACGAGGTCAAAGACGATTCGTTGCGAATTGCCATCTCTCCCGGTTGATCTGGACTCAGATAGCCCCCCTCCGCGAGCCCAATTATCAACAATAGTCGTATCAGAAATGATTGGTGCTGCTGGTAGATGATAAGGATCGGGAGGTTCAACACGCAGGGGATTCACACGCTCATAAAGAGTGGACTGATCATACAGAACCTCAGAAGGATCTGTGGAAGATAGCGAACTATTTTCGGATTTGGCGAGAATCTGACTCGCGTTTGCCTGGCCTGGCCTGACAAGGAAGACACTGATCAAGATTGCCAATACCAGAAGTGCTGCACCTAAGATTTGCCGTTTTCGGCCCAGGAATCTCCTGATCATCGTAGTCATCCTCAAGGGTGGATTTCAATAGAAATTAATTACATCATAAACCCGATATAAGCTTTGTCAATAGGCAATACTCAACCTGGGCCGCTTCTACGCCGAGGATGGAGTCGGGGAGGCGGTACAGGCAATAACGAAAGAGTATGATCGGTATTTACATTTCCAGAGATCTCAGGTAGCATGAATCGAATGTGAGTATGTAACTGATACCAGCACCATAAATATTAGGTTGAACGCGACAGCCGATTCTGTAATAGGAGCGACACGTACAAATGGAGGTTGATATGATCTGCAAGAAATGGCTCCAGACTATCATCGTACCCGAATTAGTCTTGGTGCTCCTGTTGCCAGCACATCGCCAGATTCTCTGCCAGGTGCAGCGGGAACGCCTGTTGTCATTGTCAACACCCCCGCTTCTCCAAGCATTCTCATTGAAGATGTGTTCATGAGTAACGACTGTTTAGATTGTCTGCCTATAGTACCTACTGTATTTCCTTCTGGGGTTGAATCTCTTTGAGTGACAATTGTGTTCACGAATTCACCACCGAAAGAAACAAGAGTCACAGCAACTGTAACCGGACCAGAAGGGGACGTAGAAATGGGCGAGTATGCCGGGTTCCGCCAGTTGAACCTTGGTCAACCAATTCTTCAATTAGAACTGCCGCCAGCGTCAGGTAGTTTTGAGGATGGCCCCTATCAGACAATACTTCAGATCAACGGGGAGGTGTATGCAATTTTGAATTTCAGCGTTGGAGCCTCTTCATAGTGAGAAAGGTTGGCAGGTTGCTCTAGCCTCCAAGCATGATGCCATAGGAAAATCCAGAAGCGGAAACTTCGCCAACTAGGTCGCAAGCGGAATATGAGATAGCAAATCAGGAGGCAATCGATAGATCGCCCCCTGATTCGTGTGGCTCAGACAAATCTAGCAGTAGCACGCACCTGGGCCGCAGTCGCAGCTACCAGTGCCGCCACCGCCACAACAGTCATCACCACAGCCACAATTTGGATCACGTCGAAGCAGGAACATGGATAGGTCTCCTTAGAGCAGGGATATATTGATACATATCGATATTATACTAATCGATGATTGTCGATATGTCAAGCAATCGACCGGAGTCAACCTCATTGTGGCTACTCTCCCACCGACTGAAATAACGTGATCTGCATGCCATCCGGGGATTGGATGCGTGCGTTGATGTCCCCCCACGGCGTGACGACAGGTTCATGAACGAGCATCGCACCGTGCGCGAGGGCACGTTCCAGCGCGGCCTGAAGTTCAGGAACTTGCAAAGCAAAGCGGATCGGGCCGCTGACTCGTTCCCCGACCTCCAGCGCGTCTACGTACTCCGCCTGCGGTGGGTCGAAGACTTCGACGGTGGCACGGCCCAGTTCAAACACGATGGCACGGCCATTCTCAGAAGGCCACTCGGCGGCGGGGTCGAGGCCGAGCGCGTTCCTATAGAAATCCGCGAGGCGATCATAGTCCTCGGTAGTGATGGCGATACGCATTTCAAGGATCGGCTGCATAGAAGTTTCCTCATCTGGTTGAATCCAGATCGCTTCTCGATTATGGTTTGTCCGCGAACGCTGTCAAGAGAGGCCCGCCAATGACTCGATCACCGCAAACCAGCGAGAAATCCAGCACAAAGAATCTGCTACTTGCAATGATCCTGCTCGACATCACCGCGTTCGGCGTTGCGCCGCTGCTCTTGTGGGCGAGCGCGGCCATCCTGCGATATGGGCTTGGCAGGCCCATCCCGTGGCTGATCTACCTCCTCCCGGCGGAGGGATTCATCGGCTACCTGATGTTGTACTGCATCCCGCTGGAAG
>JAHEME010000148.1 GCA_024643825.1 Chloroflexota bacterium
GCGTCGTATTGCCTTCAATCTCTTAAAACGCCATCCCGGCCAAGATACGATGAAACGCAAACGCTTCCGTGCGGCTTTTGATGATTCGTACTTATTCCAATTCCTTACTCAGCTTTGATGCATTTGCCCTGGCGAAAAATATTGACAATCTGACCGGGCGCATGGTATAGTGGCAGATGCTGCATAACATATCTTATGTCTGACTTCACGAAGCAGACAGGAAAGGGGGATTTATGGACAAGCTGTACTGCACTGAACTATTCGCTGGAATGCTCGGCTCTGCCGTTGCTATCGGCGCTGCTTGCCTGCGTCCCCCGGAGTCCGCCTCGTAAGTTCTCTATCTACTAAGAGAATGGGGCCACTCCTCACGGGGAGTGGCCCTTTTTGATCTCAGGCCGACAGCGCAGGCACAGGAAGCAGAACGGTGCACTCGTTGACGGCCTTTTCGATTCAATCGTTGCACGGAACACATATTCAATAAGGAGATAGAACTCATGATCACGATCATTCTACAACCCACCCTATCGCTCCATGGCAGAGACAACCTTTCTCGGAGGGCTGGTGCTGAGAGTCTTTGCCGCAACCACCAGCAGAACCGGATTACACAGCATCGCAGCGAGGTGGAATCATGGTCGCGCATAACATAAAGCAACACGAACAATGGAAGACTGCGCTGGAACTGATCCGCAGCGACCATCGCGAGGATCGCCAGCGTGGGCTGGAGATGCTCTCCACCCTGGAGAGCGCGCAGGCAGTGACCGGGTTGGTCGAGGCGCTGCGTTCTTCCGACACCGAGATTCGCCGTGCGGCTGTCGATGTGCTGGCAGCCATCGGCGACTCGCACGCGGAACTGGCGCTGATCGAAGCGGTTCACGACAGCAGCCTGACGGTACGGCGCGAAGCGGCTCGCGTGCTGGCATCCCTGAGCACCGATGTCGCCATCACCGGACTGGTGGATGCGCTGCACAATGGTAGCTGGGATGCCCGCAGCTCGGTCGCCCAGGTCATCGAAGAGTCAGTAGATGACCCAGCATTCCGGGTGCAGATCACCACCGGAGTGATGGACGCACTTGCCAGCGAGTACCGGGATGTCCGCCGCATCGCCGCGCGGCTGCTCGGTCTGCTGGAATCGGATCGGGCAGTGATGGCGCTGGCGCATGCGCTCACCGACGACTACGACGAAGTACGCATCGAGGCGGCGCAATCCCTGGGTCAGTTGCGCCATGCGGCAGCCGTCCCCGCCTTGATGGACGCCCTGCGCGATGATCATCGAAGCGTGCGGCGTGAGGCGATACGGGCGCTGGGGAACATCGGGCATGCCTCGGCTGTGCCAGGGTTGATCGGCATGCTGTGGGAACCCGACTGGAACATGCGCCGCATCGCCGCCGAAGCCCTCGACCGCATCGGGCCGGGGGCGAGATCGGCGGAAGGCTGGCGCAAGAGCTTTAGCTAACCATGCCCGTGCAGGAATGAAAAGAGCCACTCGATGGGGTGGCTCTTCTTTTTGGTTGGTATGGTGGCGACTGCTCTGCTAGACGAACAGAACCTGCGCGCCTTCCGACATCTCCAGGAATTCCATTGCGCCGAGGATTTCGGCTGGCTCGAAGAGGTCTTCCTTGGTCAGGCCCATCATGTCCATTGACATCTTGCAGCCATACAGGCATGCGCCCGCATCCGAGACCATCTCAATGAATTCGGCGACGGGCGGAAAGTCCAGCTTGGCGATCTCGCGGTTCATCATCCAGGTGGAAAGAGCCGACATGCCGGGGAGCGCGCCCATCCAGGTCGGAATTTTGAACCAGGGCGCATACGGGGCCATCGAAAAGGCCGGGTTGCCGATGGACGCCATGTTGATCTTGTTCATCTTCTTCTTGGTGATGATGTCTAGACCCCAGAAGGTGAAGAAGATATCCGCGTCAATACCGCTCATCCGGGCAGCGTTGGCGAGGATCAGGGGCGGGTAGGCCATATCAAGCGAACCCTTCGAAGCGATGATGCTAAGTTTACGAGGCTTGTTGCCATTCTCGAACATGGGAATTCTCCTGGTTGAGTGAGGGTAGGGGCAAGGCGCACCTTGCCCCTACAAAATAGGTACTCTGATTAGATGCAGCCCGTCGGCTTGGGAAGCCCGGAAATCTTCGCGGCGATCTTGGCGGCCCCGCCGGGGAACAAGGCATACAGTTCCTTGGTCTCGACACCGCTATTCTTGGTGATGCGGCGGATGGTGGGCGCTTCCCCATTGGTCTCAAATTCGTTGCGGGCGAAGTTGATCACGACCCAGTGGCGGTCAGTAAGCTGAATACCGAGAGTTTGTGCAATCGCTTCCCCGATTTCAGGCGTCCAGGCGGAGGCATCGTCCATGAAGCCTTCTTCGTTAAATACAACGTTGTCAAGCGAGTTTGTGGCGAAAATCTGGTCAGTCATTGTGTGTCTCCTCAACTCTAGTAGTGAATGAAAATCGGTTAGTTCTTTGCTTCCAGGCCTGGTTGATCTGCCAGCACTTTCAAGACGTTTAGCATTCGGGCCAGACCCTTGCGGACTTTCGGATCGCTCATCTCGCGCAGCAACGTCCAGGTAGATGTGTTTTCTTCTACTGCATCTTCCTGGCTGATGGTCTGGACAGCGTTGTTCGCCATCGCCATGATCTCCGGTTGGGTCATCGCCCGGACGGTCTTCAGGATGGTGACGACGTTATCGCCGAGCGCGCGCACGTCTTCTTCGCTGAACTCGGAGACGATCTGCTCCAGGACGTACCAGCCGCTGCGCGCAAAGGCGAAGTAGCCTTCTCGCTCCATGCGGTCGAGGGTGGTGACGCCGCTGTGAAATACCTGCTTGTAAAGAATCTGGGCTTCCGGGCCGAGAGCAGCTACCGATTCCAATTGATCCATCAGGCCGATGAACAGATGGGTATTCCGCAGCATGCGCTTCATCAGATAGAGCAGGTCTTCCAGCTTGAACTCGTTGCCGATCTCCGCCATCTCGTTGATCGAGAGCTTGATGGCGTGGTTGACAATCGGGATCAGGTCGTGCTGAAGTTCTTCGAGTTCCTGCTGACGGCGGCGCTGGGCCTCTACCTGCTCGGTGAGGTAGTCGATCTTTTCTAACAGCAGGTTCATCTGTGTGGCGTCAATTGTGGCTTCCATAGATGGCCTCCTTACGCCCACTTGCCTGCCATCGTCATCTGCGACTCGAACGGCATCTCGCCGCCCTTGAGCAGGACGTTCCAGTAAATCCAGCGGAAGGCGATCTTGCCCCAGTGGTTGGCTGGCGATTCTTGCAGCAGCGAGAATGGGCCAAGACCGGGCAGCGGGAACTTGCCGGGCAGCGGCTCGACATCGTAGTTGAAGTCGATCAGGATGCCCTTCTCGAACCCGCTCTCAATGAAGCAGTTGGCGTGACCGTCAAACTTCGGCAGCGGAGCCAGCCCTTCCATGTGGCGCAGGATGTTCTCGACCACCACATCCAGCATGAAGTGAGCCACCGAACCAGCCTTCGATGCCGGGACGTTGCCTGCATCGCCGATGATCCAGACGTTCTCCCACTTTTCGCTCTGGAGCGTGTGCTTATTGGTGGGGATGAAGTTGAGTTCATCACCCATGCCGGAACGCTCGATCACATCCGATCCCATGTTGGTAGGGATGGTGACCAGCAGGTCGTAGTCGATCTCGCGTCCATCATAGGATTTGATCTTGTTGGTGCTGCTGTCTACTTCCGAGATGTTGAAGTCCGGGACTAGGTCGATGCCCTTATCAGCAAGGATGCCGCCCAGAATGCCGGAAGCACGCGGTTTGGTGAATGCGCCGGGCAGCGGGGTGGTGAAGATGATCTCCACGTCGTCACGCATGCTGCGCTCATGGAAGAACCAGTCGGCCAGGAAGATGAATTCCAGCGGAGCCACCGGGCACTTGATGGGCATCTCTGCGATGTTCAGCACCATGCGCCCACCCTTCCAGAACTTCAGGAAGCGGCTGAGTGCGGTTGCACCTTTCAGAGTGTAGAAATCAAAGATGTTCTCGTGCCAGCCACCGTTCACCATGCCTTCGGTCTCTTCTGGATGGATGTGGCTGCCGGTGGAAATGACGAGATAATCGTAGGAAATAACCCGGTTGTTCTCCACCAGCTTGACGCGGCTGGCTTCCGGCTCAATGACTTCGATGTCAGAGAGGATCATCTCGACGTTGGGCGGGATGAAGTTCCGCTTGGGCTTGACGACATCGCTGGGGCCGTAGATGCCAAAGGGGATGAATAAGAAACCAGGCTGATAAAAGTGGGTTTCATCCCGATCGACGATGAGGATGCGCCATTCGTCGGGATCAAGAAGCTCAGACATCTTATTGGCGACCATTGTGCCGCCTGTGCCTGCTCCTAGAATGAGGAAAGTTTTCACGTTGTTTCTCCTGATCGCGCAAATACTCGCGCTTCGTTGATGGTTGATGTGTGCAGAATTTCACAACACGTCTACAGCTTACTCTTATGGGGGTAATAAGCTTTAGTGATTGTTGTCACAACCGGGGACGACAAATGTCATAAGTGGATTCAATGGCTATCATAAGTACTTCTTATGGATGTACAATAGGAGTAGGACTTACGCAGTTGATCAAAATTGTAGGGGCGACAGGACTGTCGCCCGAATACACGCATGAACACGGAAGTGCGTAAGTCCTAAGGATCTGTCGCAACCCCATCTCGAGGGTCATGGTAAGGCCATTACCCGCTACCCAGTAAGGAAGCTCAACTATGAGCATGATGGATGTCCGCAGCCTTGAGGTCTTCGTCGTCGCCGCCCAGCACTTGAACTTCACCGAGGCGGGGCGCGCCCTGGGCGTCACCCAGCCCGCTGTCAGCCAGCAGATTCGATCCCTTGAGGACTATCTGGGAGTAGAACTCTTCAAGCGGAGCCAGGTGGGGCTGAATCTGACTACCGCCGGAGAAATTCTGCTTCCCTTAGCCCAGGAAATTCTGATCAAGCTGCGTCAGGTAGAAGCGACAGTGCGGAGCACAGAAGGGTCCTTGATGGGCGATCTACTAATCGGTGTCTCGGCGACGGTGGGGGCGTACATCCTGCCTCACATCGTGGCTCGCTTCCGGGCGCTTCATCCGGACATCCACGTCCTGACCTCGTTGGTAGAGCGTGAGGCCCTCTACCAGGGGATCGCCAGTGGGGCCTTTGACCTGGGGATCACAGATCTGCGTCTGGAGCGCCACTCGGCACAATACCAGCCCCTCTTCACGGACAGGTTGGTACTGGTCACACCGGTGAACCACCCCTGGGTGGGGCGGCCCCGGGTCAGTGCGCATGAACTACTAAGCGAAGCCTTCATTTGTCGTGAATCGGCCTCAGCGTGTCGGGCGGCAGTCAGTGCCACGCTCGCGGAGTATGGGATCGGGGTAAACCAGCTCCAGATCGTGATGGAAGTGCCCAATGCCGATGCCCTGGCGATGGCGGTGGAACACGGTGTGGGCCTTTCCTTCATCTCTCAATTGACGGCGATGCCGCGCGTCAAGCTGGGGCGGCTGGCTATTGTGCAGATGGAGGATTTTCAACTCAAGAATGACGTGGAGATCGTCTGCCATGCCGAGCGCACAACGTCTCCAGTCGGGCAAGCCTTCTGTGAATTTGTGCGCTCAGAGGAGATCCAGAACTTGCTGGAAGCCCTGGCCATCGGGGAGGCCCAGTTAGCCTGAGGCGATGGCTGCTCGGAGGGGTCGGCAGCGAGCAAAGAGGCGGCAACAATCAAAAGAGCCACCCGATGGGATGGCTCTTTTTCGTAGCGGGTTTGCTCCAATGGGAAAGGGTTACGAGGCCGCGTTGATCCCCAGTGCGCTGCGGTTGTGAAGCACGTCTGCCAGTACCGATCTCAACAAGTCGAGGGCCTCAATGACGCGTGGATCGGAAAGCGTATAGACGACGTTCTGCCCCTCGCGGCGGGAAGTCACCAGGCCGCGTTCGCGCAATACCCGCAGATGATGCGAAATCGAAGGCTGGGATAGGCCGATGGAAGTAACAAGGTCGCCAACGCACAGGCTGGTTTCCGCCAGCGCGTAGAGGATCAGAATTCGATTCGGGTCAGCCAGGCCGCCGCAAATCTGGGCATGAAGTTGATGGATTTCATCGCGTAGGTCTGGGTTCATTGTCTGCATGGCTTGTCACCTACCCATTGATTTATGTACGCACGTTTATATAAAGAATAGAATAGGTCAGCGTCCCTCTTGCCAGTCAGTGACTGGCGTCACAACAAAAGAAGACATTTGTCACAAACGAAGTCCTCTCCCCGCATTGTGCGCCCACATGATCCTGCTAAGGCAAGTTTGCGAGTCTTCGGTATAATGGCGGTGTAAACAACCAATCGGCTGAAAGTCGGTGGCTTTACCCTGGCGCTGTGGGATGGCCGTCTAAAAGCGGGGGACTTACACCCACATCCGAGTAGTATGGCTGGTTTACAGCAGCCCTGCGGGAAATGTTCCCCGCAGCGACGCAATCAGCAGGGGCAGCGTACCCGCACTGAATACAAAGGAACTGAGCTTGTGTACGACGATTGGTTTTATCGACAGAGCCACAACAGGGGCAGGTTCTACTGGTATTGCGCGGATCAACCGCTACTACCGGAATGCCCACACGCTGCGCCTTAGCCGCGAAGCTGAAAGAACGACCAACTGTGCAAACTGGCTCGCTGCGACTTTCTAACCGTGATCCTCTCGCGGATTCCCCCCAGGTCTTCGAGGGCGATCCCGCGTCGAGTGTCTTGAGCCTTGTGTACCAGTTGCTTGCTGATCGTGTGGTTGACGTGACGAGCGAAGCGTTGTTCCTTGCCCGCCAATTTCCTCAAGCCACGATGGGTACCAAGCGTACTTTTGCGTTGCAACTTCTGACGCAATCGGCGATGGCGGTGACGTATACTCTTACTCGTGTTACCGGAATACATCTCGCCATCATTGTCTACGGCGATATTGACGATGCCGAGATCAACTCCCAGCCAACCCTCCGGG